>JALOLN010000007.1 GCA_025455945.1 Actinomycetes bacterium | reverse complement strand
TAGGGCTCGCCCAGGGCCGGTCGGGGGTCGGCGTCGCCGTGGTTGGGCCACAGCGCCATCGCCCGCTCGGCCTGGGCGGTGATCGTCAGCGACGGGTTCACCCCGAGGTTGGCCGAGACCGCCGCCCCGTCGACGACGTGCAGCCCCTCGTGCCCGTACACCCGCAGGTAGGGGTCGACGACGCCTCGCTCGGGGCTGTCGCCGATCGGGCAGCCGCCGATGAAGTGCGCGGTCATCGGGCGCCCGATGAGGTCGCCCATGTTGCCCTTGGGCATCCCCCCGACGATCCGGCCGAGCCGGCGGACCGCCTCGTTGGCGACCGGGATCCACGTCGGGTTGGGCTCGCCGTGGCCCTGCTCGGAGGTGAGCTTCCAGCGGCCGAGCCGGGTGCGCCGCGAGCGCACCGTCAGCGAGTTGTCCAGCGACTGCATGACGAGGGCGATGATCCCGCGCTCGGAGTAGCGGCGCGGCGCCAGCGGCGACAGCGCCTGCACCGGGTGCTTGGCCGCCTCACGCAGCCAGTTCTGCCACCGCGGCCGGGGCCCGCCGCCGTCCGTGAGCACCGTGGTGAGCATGTACATGGCGTTGCTGCCCTTGCCGTAGCGGCAGGGCTCGATGTGCGTGTGCGGCTCCGGGTAGAACGACGACGTGATCGCCACGCCCTCCGTGTAGTCGACGTCGTACCCCTTGGCGATCACGCCGCAGAGGGACTCGGAGTTGGACCGTGACAGCCGGCCGAGCGCCGGGGACAGCCTCGGCAGGTGCCCGTCGTCCCGCATCCGGTGCAGCAGCCGCTGGGTGTTGAAGGCCCCGGCCGCGACGACGACCTGGTCCGCTGTGTACGTGTGCGGCCGCTTGCGCAGCCACGCCCCGCTGTGCTCGCAGTCCAGGGCGTACCCGCCACCGGTGAGCGGCCGGACCCGGAGCACGGTGGTGTCCGGGACCACCTGCGCGCCGGCGGCCTCGGCGAGGCCGAGGTAGTTCTTCGGCAACGTGTTCTTGGCGTTGTGCCGGCAGCCCGTCATGCACGCGCCGCACTCCTTGCAGCCGACCCGGCTCGGGCCCACGCCGCCGAAGAACGGGTCCGGCGCCTCGACGCCGGCGCCCTCGCCGAAGTAGACGCCGACCGGTGTCAGCCGGAAGGTGTCGCCGACACCCATCTCCTCGGCCAGCTGCTTCATGGCACGGTCGGCCGGCGTCACCGTCGGGTTCTGGACGACGCCGAGCATGCGGGTGGCCTGGTCGTAGTACGGGCGGAGCTCGGCCTCCCAGTCGGTGATGTCCCGCCATTGCGGGTCTTCGAAGAACGCCCGCGGCGGCACGTACAGGGTGTTGGCGTACACCAGCGAGCCGCCGCCGACACCCGCCCCGGCCAGGATCACCGCGTGCGGCAGCACGTGGATCCGCTGGATCCCGCGCAGCCCGATCTTCGGCGCCCATACGAACGACCGGGTCCGCCAGGAGGTCTTGGGCAGGGTGTGGTCGTCGAAGCGCCGGCCGGCCTCCAGGACCAGGACCCGGTACCCCTTCTCGGTGAGCCGCAGCGCGGTGACCGAGCCGCCGAACCCGGATCCGACGACCGCGACGTCGTAGTGCTGGCTCATCGCCATCCCACCTTCTTCAGGGCGCCCACGGAGAAGGTGAGCAGCCGGGCCCATTGCTCGTCCGACAGGTGTCGTGGTGCCCCGAAGCCCTGCAGCCGCTGGACGGCGACGGTCTGGGCCTCGGTGTACTTCAGCAGCCCCTCCGCACCGTGCCGGCGGCCGAGGCCGCTGTCACCCATCCCGCCCATGGGGGCGTCGACGCTGCCCCAGGCGGGGCCGTAGCCCTCGTTGACGTTGACCGTGCCGGCCCTCAACCGGGCCGCGATCGCCCGGCCGCGCCGGGTGTCCCGGGCCCAGACGCTGGCGTTGAGGCCGTACGCCGTCGCGTTGGCGCGCGCGATGGCGTCCGCCTCGTCGGTGAAGCGGTAGACGGAGACCACCGGGCCGAACGTCTCCTCGTCGCAGACGGCCATGTCCGTGGTGACCCCCTCGAGCACCGTCGGCTCGTGGAAGAACGGCCCGACGTCCGGCCGGGCCCGGCCGCCGGCCAGCACGCGGGCGCCCCGCTCCACGGCGTCCTCGACGTGCCGCCGGACAGCGTCGAGCTGGTCCTGCGAGGCCAGCGACCCCATGTCGGCGGAGTAGTCCAGCCGCGCCGACAGCCGCATGGCGTCCACGGCCCGGGCGAACGCGGGGACGAAGGCGTCGTAGACCTCGTCCGCCACGTACAGCCGCTCGATGGAGATGCACAGCTGCCCGGCGTTGGAGAAGCAGGCCCGCACGGCGCCCTCGACGGCCCGGTCGATGTTCGCATCGGCGCAGACGATCATGGCGTTCTTGCCACCGAGCTCGAGGCTGCAGCCGATGAGCCGCTCCCCGCAGCGCCGGGCCACGTCTCGCCCGGTGCGGGTGGAGCCGGTGAAGCAGACATAGTCCGCCTGCTCGATCATCGCCGGCCCGAGGATCGAGCCCGGGCCGACGACGACCTGGAACAGCTCCTCGGGCAGCCCCGCCTGGAGCAGGACGTCACGGGCCCACAGGGCGATGAACGCGGTCTGCGAGTCGGGCTTGAGGACGATCCCGTTGCCGGCCATCAGCGCCGGGATCGCGTCGCTGATCGCCAGGGTGAGGGGGTAGTTCCAGGGGGCGATGATCCCGACGACACCCTTGGGGTGGTGCAGCTGGGTGGTCTGCGTGAGCAGAGGCAGGGCCCCCCGGCGGCGGGTCGGGGCGAGCAGCCGCCCCGTGGTGCGTGCGTAGTACCGGGCGTTGACCGCGACGTCGAGCAGCTCCTCGACGGCGTGCTTGCGGGCCTTGCCGGTCTCCCACTGCACGACGTCGAGCGCCTCGTCACGGCGGGACAGCAGCAGGTCGTGGAAGGCCAGCACGATGGCCGCTCGCTGGCGCACCGGCCGCTCGGCCCAGGCGCGCTGGGCCGCCCGGGCGGTGGCGAAGGCCACGCCGACGTCCCGGGCGGTGGAGAGGGGCAGGACCCCCACCAGCTCGCCGGTCAGCGGGGTGGTCGTGGCGATGGTCTCGGCCTGCGGCCCGGCCACCACGGCCCGGGCCAGGACCGCGGTGCGCTGCAGGCTCAGGCCGGCAGGAGCGCCGGTCGGGGTGATGGTCTCGGGGCCGTCGGACAGTGTCGCCGTCATGGGCCGCAGACTAGCCGCGTGGTTACCGCCCGGTAGGGTCGGAGGTCACCTCGGCCCGGTCAGCGCCCGACGACGGTGACCTCGACCCGCTGGAACTCCTTCAGCTCCGAGTAGCCCGTGGTGGCCATCGCCCGGCGCAGCGCCCCGAAGAGGTTCATGGTCCCGTCGGGGACGCGGGAGGGCCCCAGCAGGATCTCGGCGAGGGTGCCCACGGTGCCGACCCGGACCCGCTCGCCCCGGGGCAGCTGGCCGTGGTGGGCCTCCGACCCCCAGTGCCAGCCCCGACCCGGGGCCTCCTCGGCCCGGGCCAGCGGCGAGCCCATCATCACCGCGTCGGCGCCGCAGGCGATGGCCTTGGCGATGTCCCCGGACCGCCCGACGCCACCGTCCGCGATGACGTGGACGTACCGGCCGCCGGACTCGTCGAGGTAGTCGCGCCGGGCCGCGGCGACGTCCGCGACCGCCGTTGCCATCGGCACGGCCACGCCGAGCACTGCACGCGTCGTGTGCGCCGCACCGCCGCCGAACCCGACGAGCACCCCGGCCGCACCGGTGCGCATGAGGTGCAGGGCGGCGGTGTACGTGGCCACCCCGCCCACGACGACAGGGACGTCGAGCTCGTAGATGAACCGCTTGAGGTTGAGCGGCTCGGCCTGCCCGGAGACGTGCTCGGCCGAGACCGTCGTGCCGCGGATGACGAACAGGTCGACCCCCGCCTCGACGACGGTCGCGGCCAGCTGGGCCGTCCGGCCCGGCGACAGCGCCGCAGCGACCGTGACCCCGCCCGCGCGGACCTCACGGATCCGGGCGGCGACGAGGTCCGGCCGGATGGGTGCCGCGTACAGCTCCTGCATCCGGGTCGTGGACGCGTCGTCGTCCAGGCCGACGACCTCGGCAAGCAGCGGCTCGGGGTCGTCGTACCGGGTCCACAGCCCCTCGAGGTTGAGCACCCCGACGCCGCCGAGCCGGCCGAGCGCGACCGCGGTCGCCGGTGAGACGACCGAGTCCATGGGCGCGGCCAGCAGCGGCAGCTCGAAGCGGTAGGCGTCGATCTGCCAGGCGATGGAGACCTCCTGCGGGTCGCGGGTACGCCGGCTCGGCACGATGGCCACGTCGTCGAAGGCGTACGCCTCCCGGCCCCGCTTGCCCCTGCCGATCTCGATCTCCACCGGTGTCCCCTTCGACCTGGTCAGCGCGCCGTGTAGTTCGGCGCCTCGGCCGTCATCTGGACGTCGTGCGGATGGCTCTCCCGCAGCGAGGCCGACGTGATCCGGACGAACCGGCCCTTCTCCTGCAGCTCGGGGACGGTCCGCGCACCGACGTAGAACATCGACTGGTGCAGCCCGCCGATGAGCTGGTGGGCGACGCCGGCCAGCGGCCCCTTGTACGCCACCTGGCCCTCGATGCCCTCCGGCACGATCATCTCGTCGCTGCTGACCTCGGCCTGGAAGTAGCGGTCCTTGGAGTACGACTTCTTGCCCCGGCTGGACATCGCGCCGAGCGACCCCATGCCGCGGTAGGTCTTGAACTGCTTGCCGCCGACGAGCACGAGGTCCCCCGGCGACTCCTCGCACCCGGCGAGCAGCGAGCCGATCATCACCGACTCCGCGCCCGCGACGATCGCCTTGGCGATGTCCCCGGAGTACTGCAGGCCGCCGTCGGCGACGACCGGGACGCCGGCCGGGCGGCACACCTGCGCAGCCTCGTGGACGGCGGTGACCTGCGGGACACCGACCCCGGTCACGAGCCTGGTGGTGCAGATCGAACCGGGCCCGACGCCCACCTTCACCGCGTCCGCGCCGGCGTCGACGAACGCCTGCGCCCCCGCCCGCGTGGCGACGTTGCCCCCCATGAGCTGCACGTGCCGGGTGGCCGGGTCCGACTTCAGCCGCCGGACCATGTCGAGCAGCATCCGCACGTGGCCGTGGGCGGTGTCGGCGACGAGGACGTCGACACCGGCCTCGACGAGCGTTGCCGCCCGTTCCCAGGCGTCGCCGAAGTAGCCGATGGCGGCCCCCACCATGAGCCGGCCCTGCGCGTCCTTGGACGCCTTGGGGTACTGCTCGGACTTCACGAAGTCCTTGACCGTGATCAGCCCCCCCAGCCGGCCGTCGCCGTCGACGAGCGGCAGCCGCTCCAGCTTGTGCCGGCGCAGCAGCAGCGTCGCCTCGTCGCGGGAGATGCCGACCGGTCCGGTGATGAGCGGGCTCGGGGTCATCACCTCGTCCACCTTGGTGGTGGCCCAGTCGGCGACGGGGACGAAGCGCAGGTCGCGGTTGGTGATGATGCCCAGCAGCCGCTGGTCGGCGTCGACGACGGGCAGCCCGGACACGCGGTACTCGCCGCACACCCGGTCGAGGTCCTCCAGGGTCGCGTCCGGGCCGATGGTGACCGGGTTGGAGATGATCCCCGTCTGGGTCCGCTTGACCAGGTCGACCTGGTAGGCCTGGTCCGCGATCGACAGGTTGCGGTGCAGCACGCCCAGGCCGCCCTGCCGAGCCATCGCGATCGCCATCCGCGACTCGGTGACGGTGTCCATGGCGGCCGACACCAGCGGCACCCGGAGCGAGATCTCCCGGGTCAGGCGGGAGGTCGTGTCGATGTCCGACGGGGAGAGGTCGGACTCGCCCGGCAGCAGCAGCACGTCGTCGTACGTCAGCCCCAGCGCGGCGAACTTCTCGGGTACCTCCGGCATGGGTAGAGGGTACCGGCGCAGGTCAGCGCACCATCCCCCAGCGGAAGCCGACGGCGACCGCGTGCGCACGGTCGGAGGCGCCGAGCTTGCGGAACAGCCGGCGGGCGTGGGTCTTGACCGTGTCCTCCGACAGGTACAGCTCCCGGCCGATCTCGGCGTTGCTCCGGCCCCGGGCCATCGCGGTGAGGACCTGCAGCTCCCGCTCCGACAGTGCCGGCACGTCGCCGGAGCCGTCGGATCGCCGGCGCGCCGCCGGCCCGGAGCGGGACCGCCCGGCCAGCACCTGGGCCATGGTGGCGCACACCTCCTCGCGCGAGGCGTCCTTGCGCAGGTAGCCCCGGGCCCCGTGCGCCACAGCCCGCGCGACCCCGTCGGTGTCCTCGGCCATGGTGAGCATGACGACCCTGGCCTCCGGGTGCACCGCGAGCAGCCGACGCGCCGCCTCGACGCCCCCGATGCCCGGCATGCGGACGTCGACGAGCAGCAGGTCGGGCCGCTCGACCGAGTACCGGGCCAGGGCCTCCTCGCCGCTGGCCGCCGTCGTCACCCGGTCCACCCCCGGTGCGGTGGCCACGACGCGGCGCAGCGACTCCCGGGCCAGCGGGGAGTCGTCGCAGACGCAAACCGTCGTCACGAGGGGGTTGTCGGCAGCCCATCCCCTCGGCGTGAGCCCCGGACGCCGACTATTCGCCCGACGACCCGAGCAGGGCCGCGATGTCCGGCCGCTCCAGCCACCCGGAGCGCAGCTCCTCCGGCAGGTCGTCGGCGATCGCGAGCACCGCGCTGCGGGCACCGGCGAGGTGGCGCGCCGCCTCCGCGGGGGCCTCGGACTCCAGCAGGGCGCCGAGCACGGCACGCGAGGGCCACAGCAGCGGCAGGCACCCCAGGCTCTCGGCCAGCGTGGCAGCCCGGCGCAGCGTCGCCACCGCGGCCGGCCGGTCGCCGCGCTCCACCTCCGCCACGCCGAGGAACAGCAGCCCCTTGGCCACGTGCCGCGGTGCCCCGGACACCTCGGCCAGGGTCACGGCGGCATCGGCGCACCGGGCGGCCTCCGCCGGGTCCCCCGTCAGCAGCGCCACCTCGGTGCGCACCCACTCCAGCCGGACCCGCTGCCGCCACCAGTCCGGACGCCCCTGGGCCACCTCGGCCGCCCGCGCCAGCTCCGTCTCCGCCACCTGGGCCTCGCCCAGACCCACGGCGTCCGCCGCGAGCCCCAGCCGGGCGTCGAAGACCGCCTCCGCGGAGTCCCCGGCGAGCGCGAGCGCACGGTCGTCGAGGGTGCGGGCCGCGGCGTGCCGACCCAGCTGCCGGTGCACGCTGGCGGCGGTGGCCGCGGCCAGCGCCGCGAACAGCCGGCGCGCCGGCGGGGCGGCCGCGCCGTGCTCGGCCAGCGGGTCGAGGACGGCGAGCGCGCTGCCGTACCGCCCGGCGGCGCCGAGGGCGACCCCCAGCAGCCAGGCGGCAGCGGTGGCCTCGTCGTCACGGCCGGCCGCGTGGGCGGCCTCGACTGCCCGCTGCAGCGGGGCCACGCCCGCCGCTGGGCGCCCGTGGAACGCCGCCCGTTCCCCCGCGGCCAGCAGCCCGGCGAGCTCGTCCGTCACGTGGCCCTCCCTCATCCCCGTGGGGAGGCTACCCGAGCGTCACCCGCCGGCAGCGGCGGCCAGCCGGGCCACCGCGTCCTCGAGGTGGGCGCAGCGGACGACGCCGTCGGGCAGCACCTCCGGCCAACCCGGACCACCGGCGGCGACGAGCACCGGCGAACGCTGGCCGGGCAGCCCGGCGAGCAGGCCCGGATCGCCGGTGGCCGACAGCTGGGACCACACGAAGACCGCGCTCGGGCCGCTGCGGCGGACGGCGGCGGCCAGGGCCTCCCCGGGGACCCTGGCCCCGAGCAACCGGGACTGGACCCCGACCTCGGCCAGGCCGCCGGCCACGGCGTACAGCGGCAGGGTGTGCATCTCCTCGGCGGCCGCAGCGAGCAGCACGGGCCGGTGGTTGCGCGCCGCCGGCACGTCCTGGCCGACGGCGCGCAGCACGGTGGCGACGCACTCCGACAGCAGGTGCTCGACCTCGATGCTCTGGCCGGTGCTCTCCCACCGCCGGCCGATCCCGGCCAGCACGGGGACGACGAGCTCCTCCCACGTCGGCACGACACCACGAGCCGCCACCGCACTGCGCAGCAGCTCGAGGACCGCTTGGCCGTCCAGCGCCATCGCGGCCCGCCCCAGCCCCCGCACGTCCGGGGCCGCCTGCGGCAGGGCCAGGACCCGGCCGCCGCCGTGAGCGTGCGCGGCCGACGCGGCGGGGGCCGCCGACCCGTCGGAGGCGAGGGCGACCCGTGCCGCCTCCCCGGGGCCGACGCCGTCCAGGGTGAGCCGGCGCATCACCTCGAGCCGGGCCACGTCCTCGGGTCCGTAGCGGCGATGGGCGCCCGCCGTGCGCAGGCTGGGTCCGATGCCGTAGCGGCGGTCCCAGGTGCGCAGGGTGGCGGGGGCCACCCCCAGCCGCCGGGCCACCGCCGCGACCGTGAGGGCAGCGCTCAGGGCCGGACCGCCGGTGACCCCGGGCGGCTCGGCCGGCGCGGGGCTCGGACGGGCGGGCATGGGGAGAAGTGTGGCGGTGACCGGCGCACCCTGCCACCCGAGAACCCGCACCTCGGCAGCACTTGACCAACTTTTGGCGCGATTGTACGCTGAGGACTGCACCGCGGACACGACCCTCAGGAGCACGCCATGGCCGACCTCTCCCGCCTCCCCGGACCGAACGCCGACCTGTGGGACTGGCAGCTGCACGCCGCCTGCCGCGACGAGGACCCGAGCCTGTTCTTCCACCCGGAGGGCGAGCGCGGTCCGGCCCGAACCGCCCGGGAGGCGGCCGCGAAGGCGGTCTGCGCCCGCTGCCCGGTGCTGCGGGAGTGCGCCGCCCATGCGCTGACCGTCCGTGAGCCCTACGGCGTCTGGGGCGGCCTGAGCGAGGACGACCGCGAGGCCCTGTACGCCGGGCGCCGGCTGGTCATCGCGTCCTGACCGACGCCCCACCCGCTCCTGGCGGCTCCTGCCCTGTCAGTGCGGATGCGCGTGGCCGTGGCCGTGGCCGTGACTGTGGCCCTCACCCTCCGGCTCGGCCGGCTTCTCGACGACCAGCGTCTCGGTCGTGAGCAGCATGCCCGCGATCGACGCGGCGTTGGCCAGCGCTGAGCGGGTCACCTTCACCGGGTCGATGATCCCCGCGGCGACGAGGTCGACGTAGGTGCCGGTCGCGGCGTCCAGGCCGTGGCCGACGGGCAGCTCGGCGACCTTCGCGGCGACCACGTACCCCTCGTGCCCGGCGTTCTGCGCGATCCAGCGCAGCGGCTCGATGCAGGCCTTGCGGACGACGGCGACGCCGGTGGCCCGGTCACCCGTCTCGCCCGCGCCGTCGGTGAGGACCACGGCGGCGTGCGCCAGGGCCGAGCCGCCGCCGGCGACGATGCCCTCCTCCACCGCGGCACGGGTGGCCGAGATGGCGTCCTCGATGCGGTGCTTGCGCTCCTTGAGTTCGACCTCGGTCGCCGCCCCGACCTTGATCACCCCGACGCCGCCGGCCAGCTTGGCCAGCCGCTCCTGCAGCTTCTCCCGGTCCCAGTCGGAGTCGGTGTGCTCGATCTCGGCGCGGATCTGTCGGACCCGGTCCGCGACCGCCTCGGCCCGGCCCTCACCCTCGACGATCGTCGTGTCGTCCTTGGTGACGACGACCCGGCGCGCGGCACCGAGGACCTCCAGGCCCACCTGGTCGAGCTTCAGGCCCACCTCGGGCGAGACCACCTGGCCGCCGGTGAGCACGGCGATGTCCTCGAGCATCGCCTTGCGCCGGTCGCCGAAGGCCGGCGCCTTGACGGCCACGCCGGTGAAGAGCCCACGGATCTTGTTGACGACAAGGGTCGACAGCGCCTCGCCGTCGACGTCCTCGGCCACGACCAGCAGCGGCTTGCCCGCCTGGACGACCTTCTCGAGCAGCGGCAGCAGGTCGGCCACCGCCGAGATCTTGCCCTGGTGGAGCAGGACGTACGCGTCGTCGAGCACGGCCTCCATCCGCTCGGCGTCGGTGACCATGTACGGCGAGATGTAGCCCTTGTCGAACTGCAGGCCCTCGGTGAACTCCAGCTCGACGCCCATCGTGTTGGACTCGTCGACGGTGATGACACCGTCCTTGCCGACCTTGTCGAAGGCCTCGGCGATGAGCGCGCCGATCTCGGCGTCCTGGGCGGAGATCGTGGCGACCGACGCCATCTCGGCCTTGGTCTCGACCGGCTGGGCCATCTCCAGCAGCCGCTTCTCCAGCGCCGCGACGGCCGCGTCGATCCCGCGCTTGAGCTCCATCGGGGAGCCGCCGGCGGTGACGACGCGCAGCCCCTCGGCGACCATGGCCTGGGCCAGCACCGTCGCGGTCGTGGTGCCGTCGCCCGCGACGTCGTTGGTCTTGGTGGCGACCTCCTTGGCCAGCTGCGCGCCGAGGTTCTCGTAGGGGTCCTCGAGGTCGACCTCGCGGGCGATGGTCACCCCGTCGTTGGTGATCGTGGGCACGCCGTAGGCCTTGTCGATGACGACGTTGCGGCCCTTCGGCCCGAGCGTGACCTTGACCGTGTCGGCGAGGGCGTCGACCCCGCGCTGCAGCGCGCGGCGGGCGTCCTCCTCGAACTCGAGGATCTTCGGCATGGTGTGGGCTGTCCTTCTCGCTGGTCGGGGGTGCGACGGAGGACGCCCCAGGGCCCGGGGTGGGGCCGCCGGGGCGTCGTCCGCAGCTGGGTGTGGCTCGGTGGGCGGCTGCTACTTCTCGAGCACCGCGAGCACGTCGCGCGCGGAGAGGATGAGGTACTCCTCGCCGTTGTACTTGACCTCGGTGCCGCCGTACTTGCTGTAGATGACCTTGTCGCCGACAGCCACGTCCATGGGCAGCCGGTGGCCGTCCTCGAAGCGACCGGGGCCGACCGCCAGGACCTCGCCCTCCTGGGGCTTCTCCTTGGCGGTGTCCGGGATCACCAGGCCGGACGCGGTGGTCTGCTCGGCGTCGAGCGGCTTGACCAGGATGCGGTCGTCGAGCGGCTTGATGGAGACCGACACGGTTGTTTGACCTCCGACGGAGTTGTCTCGAGTGGGAGGCGACCGCGGGCCTGCCGTCGCGGTGTCAGGGCCCGTGCCGCATTGGCACACTCGGGAGGAGAGTGCCAGGGCCCACCCTAGGCAGCCGATTAGCACTCCGTCAACCCGAGTGCCAGTCGGCCCGGGCCGGCCGGGAGGATACCGGCATGGACGTCGACGTCGTGGCGCGGCTGCGCACGGCCGCCGGGCGCCGGCTGCTCGCGCAGGCCAGCGGGCTGCTCGCCGCTGGCACGGACACCCTCGCCGCGACCGCGCGGCTGCGCGCCACGTCCACGGACCACGAGCTGGTCGCCGCGGCGCTCACCCAGGCGCAGCTGCGGGCGGCCGCCCGACCCCGGTTCGGCCCCGACGCCGAGGTCATGCTCTGGACCCGGGCGGGGCTGGAGCAGGCCACCCGCGCGGTCGTCGCCCGGCACCGGGCGGCCCGCTACGCCGCCCTGGGGCCGCACCGGACGGCCGACCTGTGCTGCGGCGTCGGCGGGGACCTCGTCGCACTGGCCCGGGCCGGCCTTGCGGTCCTCGGGGTGGACGTCGACCCGGTCACGGCGGCGCTGGCCCGCGCCAACGTCGAGGAGCTCGGGCTCGGCGCCGACGTCGAGATCCGGGCCGACGACGTCACCCGCACCGACCTCACCGGCTGCGACGCCGCCTTCCTCGACCCGGCCCGCCGGGACCGCGCCGGGCGGCGGACCTTCGACCCGGCGGGGTACGCCCCGGCGTGGTCCTTCGTCGCCGAGCTCGCCGCGCGGATCCCCGCGACCGGCGTCAAGGCGGCCCCGGGGTTCCCGCACGCCCTCGTGCCCGCCGGCGTCGAGGCGGAGCTGGTGTCGGACGCCGGCGAGGTCAAGGAGGCGGTCCTGTGGCACGGCCCGCTGGCGACCCCCGGCGTCCACCGCCGGGCCACCCTGCTGCCTGGGGGTGCCTCCCTGGTGGACGACCCGGCGGTCGCCGCGCCGGCGGTGCGCCCGGCCGGGCGGTGGCTGCACGAGCCGGACGGCGCCGTCGTGCGCGCCGGGCTGGTCGCCGAGGTGGCGGCGGCGCTGGACGGGTGGCTGCTGGACCCGCGCGTCGCCTACGTGTGCACGGACCATGACGTGGGCTCACCGTTCACTCGCCGGTACGCCGTCGAGGACGTCCTGCCGTTCCAGCTCAAGCGGCTGCGGGCGCTGCTGCGCGAGCGTGGGGTCGGCGACGTCGTGGTGAAGAAGCGGGCCAGCGCGGTGGACCCGGAGGACCTGCGGCGCCGGCTCCGCCTCCCCGGCCACGGCCCGACGCAGACCCTGGTCCTGACCCGGGTGGCCGAGCGCCCCGTCGTCCTGCTCGTCCGCCCGCAGCCCTGACCCGCCCGCCTCAGCGGGCGACCACCTCGGTCACCGGCATCGAGGAGTCGGCCGGGTGGTCGAGGCCCGACGGCGGCCGGCCCCGACGGACCAGCTCCGCCCCCAGCGCGGCGACCATCGCCCCGTTGTCCGTGCACAGCCCCGGACGGGGCACCCGCAGCCGCACCCCCGCGGCCGCGCACCGCTCCTCGGCCACGACGCGCAGCCGGGAGTTGGCGGCCACCCCGCCGCCGATGACGAGGTCGGCCACGCCGTGCTCCCGGCAGGCCAGCACCGCCTTGCGGGTGAGGACGTCGACCACCGCCTCCTGGAACCCCGCGGCCACGTCGGCGACGGGCACCGCCTCCCCCTGGCGCTCGCGCTGCTCCACCCACCGCGCCACCGCCGTCTTCAGCCCGCTGAACGAGAAGTCGAACCGGTGCCGCCGCATGTCGTGCGGGCCGGTGAGCCCGCGCGGGAAGGCGATGGCCGCGGGGTCGCCGTCGCGGGCCTCCCGGTCGATCCACGGGCCGCCGGGGAAGGGCAGTCCGAGCAGGCGCGCCACCTTGTCGAAGGCCTCGCCCGCGGCGTCGTCGATGGTCTGGCCGAGCGGTCGGACGTCGGCGGTCACGTCGGGCACGAGGAGCAGCGAGGAGTGCCCGCCGGACACCAGCAGCGCCACGGCCGGCTCCGGGAGCAGCCCGTGCTCGAGCTGGTCGACGGCCACGTGCGCGGCGAGGTGGTTGACGCCGAACAGCGGCCGGCCGAGGGCCACGGCCAGCGCCTTCGCCGCGGCGTCCCCGACGAGCAACGCCCCGGCCAGCCCCGGCCCGGCGGTGACGGCCAGCGCGTCGACGTCGGCGAGCCGGACGCCGGCCGTGGCGCAGGCCCGCTCCAGCGTCGGCACCATGGCCTCGAGGTGCGCCCGGCTGGCCACCTCGGGCACCACCCCGCCGTACCGCTCGTGCTCGAGCACACTGGAGGCCACGGCGTCGGCCAGCAGCGTGGTCCCCCGGACCAGGCCGACGCCGGTCTCGTCGCAGGAGGTCTCGATGCCCAGCACGAGCGGGCCGTCCGCGGTCACGGGGCCACCTCCCCGCCCCACCGTCGCCGCATGACCGCGGCATCGCGGCCGGGCCCGTAGTACCCCCGCCGGACCGAGACCCGGGTGAAGCCGGCCCGCTCGTACAGCCGTTGCGCGGCGGCGTTGTCGACGTCGACCTCGAGCAGCACCTCTGAGCACCCGCGCCGGCGCGCCTCGGCCAGCAGCGCGTCCAGCAGCCGGGCTCCGAGGCCGGTGCCCTGGCGGTCGGGCCGGACCGCGACGGTCTGCACGTCCGCCTCCCGCGCCACCGCCCGCAGGCCCGCGTAGCCGACCAGGGTGCCGTCGGTGGGGTCCTCGGCGACGAGGTAGTAGCGGGTCTCCGGGATCCCGGCCAGCTCCGACCAGAACGACCGGGCGGTCCACGGGTCGGCGGGGAAGAGGGCCCGCTCGAGCGGGAGCGCAGCGGCGACGTCCCACCAGCGCATCGGCCGTAGCACGGCGTCGGCCGTCGTCCGGGCCGGGCTCCCCGGCGCGGGCGTGGTCACGTCAGCACCCGCTTACGTCCGCTGGGTGGGGCGGCGTACGGACGGCGCAGGTACAGCGGCCGGGGGGGCAGCAGCTCACCGCGCCCGGCGAGCGCCCCCGCGGCGAGCCGGGCCAGCGCGGCGGCGGACACCACCGAGGGCTCGGCCGCGACCGGGAACGCGTCGGGGTACCGGCTGGGCCCGTCCCCGCGCACCGGTAGGCCGGCGAGGACGGGCGCGACGTCGACCGGCCGACCTACCGCGGGGTCCCCGAGCCGGCGGCCGTCGGCGTCGTAGCGCGCCCAGTACACCTCCCGGCGCCGGGCGTCGGTCGCCACGGCACACGGGCCGTCGAGCGGCGGCTCGGCGGCCAGGACGTCGAGCGAGCAGACCCCGTGCACCGGGATGCCCAGCGCGGCGCCGAGCGTCACGGCGGTGACGATGCCCACCCGCAGCCCCGTGAACGGGCCGGGGCCCACGCCGACCGCGACGGCGGTCAGGTCGCGGGCCGTGCACTCGGCCCCCGCCAGGACGGCGGCGATCCCGGGGGCCAGCAGCTCGCCGTGCCGCCGGGCATCGACGACGGTCGACTCGGCCAGCACGCCGGTGTCGTCGTGCAGGGCGACCGTCACCGCGGAGGTGGCCGTGTCCAGGGCGAGCAGCAGCACCCGTTCAGGCTAGCCCGCGGCCGCGGTCAGCCCGTCCAGGTCGACTCCGGCCCAGCGCGGCCCGACGCCGACGACGCGCACCTCGCGGGCCTCGTCGACGGCCTCTCCCGACGCCCGCTCGACGGTGACCTCGAGCCGGTCCTCGGCGAGGCCCTCGACCTTGCCCTCGCCCCACTCGACGACCGTGACCGACTCCGCCACGGTGGCGTCGAGGTCGAGGTCGTCGATCTCCGCTCCGGCGCCGAGCCGGTAGGCGTCCACGTGCACCAGCGCAGGGCCGGCGCCCAGCGAGCGGTGCACCCGGGCGATGACGAACGTGGGCGAGGTCACGGGTCCGTGGACCCCGAGCCCCTCCCCCAGTCCCTGGGCGAACGTCGTCTTCCCGGCACCCAGGGGCCCGGAGAGCACGACGAGGTCCCCCGCGCGCAGCAGGCCGGCCACGGCGCGGCCCAGGGCGCGCATCGCTGCGGCGTCCGGGACGGGCGTCATGCCGACCGGGCCAGCCGCTGCGCGCGCTCCAGCAGGTGCGTCAGGTGGGCCTCCACCACCGCCGGGTGCTCGAGCAGGACGAGGTGGCCGCACTCGGGGAGCACGACGAGCTCGGCGGCCGGCACCGCGCGGGCGATGGCCCGGCTGTGCTCCGGCGGGGTGAGCCGGTCGTCCTCGCCCACCATCACCAGGGTCTCCACCCGCTGCAGCACCGCGAGTGCGGTCGCCTTGTCGTGCGCGCCGAAGGCCGGGAAGAACTCCGCCACGACGTCCACGGGCGTGCCCGCGATCAGCCGTGCGACAAAGTCGACGGTGGCCGGTGGGACGTCCGAGCCGAACGAGTAGGCCTTGGTGAGCAGGTACTCCAGGTCGTTGCCGGTGCGGCGGCCGAGGTCGACGAGGTCCGGCTGCCCGGACGCGATGCGCAGCAGCCCCGGAGCGAGCCGGTACAGCCCCCGCGCCACCGCCGCCGGCAGCCCGAAGCTGACGTCGTTCATCCCCCCCGACGACGTCGCGAGCAACCCGGCCCCGACCACCCGGTCACCGAACAGCTCGGGGCGATCCGCAGCCAGCGCCATGATCGTCATGCCGCCCATCGAGTGCCCGACCAGCACCACCGGGCCGGTCGGGGCGGTCGCCTCCAGGACGGCGGCCAGGTCACGCCCCAGCCGGTCGATGTCCGTGCCGCCGGGGCGGGGGCGGCCGGAGCGGCCGTGGCCGCGCTGGTCCCAGAACACCGTCCGGGCGGTGCCGGACAGCGCCAGCCGCTGGTGGTGCCAGACGTCGAGGTTGAGCGTGAAGCCGTGGCAGAAGACCACCGTGAGGTCGGCGAACGCGGCCCCCGGCCGGGCTGGGTCGACCTCCACGTACAGCTCGACCCCGTCGTCGGCGGTCACGACCTGCGGAGGGGAGTGCAGGGTGCCGAACCCGATGCCCGCCTCCGCCGCCCGCTGGAGGGGCCGGCCCACCAGCCGCCGCTCGACGAGGGTGCCGACGAGGGCACCTGCTCCGAGCACCCCCAGCCCGACGCCCAGCAGCCCGCCCCGACCCGCCACGGCTAGGCCCCGACCACGACGCGCGGCACCCGCGGCCCCACCCGGGTGACGATCTCGTAGGAGATCGTCCCGACCGCCCGCGCCCAGTCCTCCGCCGTGGGCTCGCCCCGGTCCCCGGGGCCGAACAGCACCACCTCGTCCCCCTCCGCGGCCGGGTCGTCGCCGAGGTCGACGACGAACTGGTCCATGCACACCGTGCCGGCGACGGTCCGCCGCCGCCCGGCCGCCAGCACCGGGCCGCCGTTCGTCGCGGCGCGCGGGATCCCGTCGGCGTAGCCCAGCGGCACCAGCCCGAGCGTCGTCTCCCGCGCCGTCGTGTACCGGTGCAGGTACGACACGCCGTGCCCGGCCGGCACCCGCTTCACCAGGGCGAGCCGGGCCGCCAGGGTCATCGCCGGACGCAGGCCGAGCTCGGCAGGGGTGGCCTCGTCGGGGATCGGGGAGAGCCCGTACACCGCCAGGCCGGGGCGGACGAGGTCGAAGTGCGTGTCGGGCCGGGTCAGCGTGGCGGCGGAGTTCGCCAGGTGCCGCACCTCGGGCCGGACGCCGGCGCGCTCGGCGACCTCGACCGCCGCCCGGAAGGCGTCGAGCTGCCGGTCGGTCGTCGGGTGCCGCGGCGCGTCCGCGTAGGCCAGGTGCGACCAGAGCCCGACCACCTCCACGAGGCCGTCGGCCGCGGCCGCGAGAGCCGTCCCGACGAGCTCCGCCCAGTCGGCGGGCGGGCAGCCGGCCCGGCCCAGCCCGGAGTCCACCTTCAGGTGCAGCCGCGCCGGGCGGCCGGTCTCGCGGGCGGCGTCCGCCGCGGCCCGCACGGCCCACGGCGCGCTGGCGGACAGGTCGACGTCGGCGCGGACGGCGGCGGCGAACGGGTCGCCCGGGTCCAGCAGCCAGGCGAGCACCCGCGGGCCGGTCAGCCCCGCGGCGCGTAGCGCCAGCGCCTCCTCCAGCAGCGCGGTGCCCAGCCACCCCGCGCCGCCGGCGACGGCTGCCCGGGCGCACGGCAGCAGCCCGTGTCCGTACCCGTCGGCCTTCACCACGGCCAGCACCCCCGCCGCGCCGGCCCGGTCCCGCAGCAGGGCCACGTTGGCCGTCACGGCGGCGACGTCGACCAGCGCCTGCGCCCGCGGCGGGGTCACGACGGCGGCCCGGGGAGGCTGGCCACCGCAGCCGGCACGGCCCGGGCGACCGCCATCGCGGTGACCGGACCGCCCGCCGCCCCGGCCAGCCGGGCGGCCAGCCCGTGCACGAAGGCACCGTGCACGGCGGCGTCGGCGCCCAGACCGGCGGCGAGCAGGGCGCCCACGATGCCCGCCAGGACGTCGCCGGTCCCCCCCGAGGCCAGCAGCGGGGTGCCGGTCGGGTTGACGTGCGCGGTGCCGTCCGGTCGGGCGACGACCGTCGTCGAGCCCTTGAGCAGGACGACGACGCCGAGGGCGGCGGCCAGCGCCCGCGCCGCTGCCACCCGGTCGGCACCGACCGCGGCACCGAAGCGCGCGAACTCGCGGTCGTGGGGGGTCAGCACGGTGAGGCCGGGGCGGTCCCGCACCCAGTCCGGGTGGGCCGCGAGCAGCGTGAGGGCGTCGGCGTCGACGAGGACCGGGACGTCGCTGCCGAGGGCGGCGCGGACCGCCTCGGCCGCAGTGGCACCGGTCCCGAGGCCGGGCCCCACCACGAGCGCCTGCACCCGTCCGGAGCCCACCACCGCCTCCGGCCAGTGGGCGCGGACCGCGGCGACCGCCTCGGGGACGTCGCCGACGTAGCGGACCAGGCCCGCGCCGGACTGCACGGCGCCGCCGACGCTGAGCACGGCGGCACCGGCGAACGCGGCCGAGCCAGCGACCACGCCCACGACGCCGCGGCTGTACTTGTCGTCGTCCGCGACCGGCCGCGGCCAGGCCACGGCCACGTCGAGGGCCTCCGGCACCAGCAGGGCTGGCTCCGGCGGCAGCCAGGGCCGCAGGCCGATGTCGACCAGCTCCACGACGCCGGCGTGGGCGTGCCCCGGATGGACGACCAGCCCCGGCTTCAGGCAGCCGAACGTCACCGTGACGTCGGCGCGGAACGCCGGCCCGGCAACGTGGCCGGAGTCGGCGTCGACCCCGCTGGGGAGGTCCACCGCCACGCGCACCGGCCCGGCTGCCTCGGCCCGCGCCACGAGCTCCGCGGCCCGGGGTCGCAGTGCCCCGGACCCGCCGATGCCGACGATCCCGTCGACGACGAGGTCGCTGGCCGCGATCCGGTCCATGGCCTCGGTGTCGTCGGTGACCACCCGGCCGCCGGCCCGGAGCAGCGCGGCGAGCCCGCCGGGGTGGGCCCGCTCGGAGAGCAGCACGGCGTCGACGCGGGCCCCACGCCCGGCGAGGGCGGCCCCGGCGAACAGCGCGTCCCCGCCGTTGTCACCGCTGCCGACGAGCAGCACCACGCGGGCGCCGTAGCAGCGGCCCAGCACCAGCGCACAGGTCCGGGCCAGCCCGGCCGCCGCACGCTGCATGAGCGTGCCCTCCGGGACGGTGGCCATCAGCGCCGCCTCCGCCGCTCGGACGGTCCCGACGTCGTGCGCCGCCCTCATGCCCCCGCCCCCTCGGCCACGACCATCGCCGACGCCACCCCCGCGTCGTGCGACAGCGACAGGTGCCAGCGCTCGACGCCCTGGGCGGCCGCGGCGGCCGCCACGGTGCCGCGCAGCTCCAGCCGCGGCCGGCCGGACCGGTCGCGGCACACCTCGCAGTCGTGCCAGGCCAGCCCCTCCGGGGCCCCCAGCGCCTTGGCCACGGCCTCCTTGGCGGCGAACCGGGCGGCCAGCGACGCCAGGGGCAGGTCCCGCTCCGCGGCGGTGAACAGCCGGGGCACCAGGCCCGGCCGCCGCTCGAGGACCCGCCCGAACCGGGCGACGTCCACCACGTCGATGCCCACCGCGACGATCACGCGTGCACGCTACCCGCCCGCTGTGGCCGGGCTACTCGACGGTGACCGACTTGGCGAGGTTCCGCGGCTGGTCCACGTCGTAGCCCTTCGCCGTGGCCATCTCGCAGGCGAGCACCTGCAGCGGCACGGTGGCCAGCAGGGGCTGCAGCAGCACGGGCACCCGGGGGATGCGGACCAGGTGGTCGGCGTAGGGCTCCACGGCCGCGTCGCCCTCCTCGGCGATGACGATCGTGCGGGCGCCGCGGGCGCGGACCTCCTGGATGTTGCTGACGATCTTGTCGTGCAGCACGCTGCGGGCCGCTGGGGACGGGACGATGACGACGACGGGGAGCCCGTCCTCGATCAGGGCGATGGGCCCGTGCTTGAGCTCCCCGGCCGGGAAGCCCTCGGCGTGCATGTAGGCCAGCTCCTTGAGCTTCAGCGCACCCTCCAGGGCCACCGGGTAGCCCACGTGCCGGCCGAGGAAGAGCACCGTGCGCGCGTCGACCAGCGTCCGGGCGAGGGCGCGGACCGGCTCGACCGTGTCGAGCACCTGGTCGACCTTCTCCGGCATCGTCGCCAGCTCGCGGACGTGCGCGGCGATCTCGTCCCCCCACTTCGTGCCCCGCACCTGGGCCAGGTACAGCGCCACGAGCTGGACGGCGACCACCTGGGTGAGGAACGCCTTGGTGGAGGCGACCGCCACCTCGGGGCCGGCGTGGGTGTAGACGACCGCGTCGGACTCGCGGGGGATGGTCGAGCCGTTGACGTTGCAGATCGCCAGGACGCGGCTGCGCTGCTCCTTGGCGTGGCGCAGCGCCATCAGGGTGTCCATCGTCTCGCCGGACTGCGAGATGGCCACCACCAGCGTGGACCGGGTGAGGATGGGGTCGCGGTAGCGGAACTCGCTGGCGGTCTCGACCTCGCACGGGATCCGCGTCCAGTGCTCGATGGCGTACTTCGCGAGCAGCCCGGCGTGGTAGGCCGTGCCGCAGGCCACGATGACGATCTTGTCGATCTCGCGCAGCTCGTCGTCGGACAGCCGCATCTCGTCGAGGTGCAGCCGGCCGTCCGGGCCGATCCGGCCGCGGAGGGTGTCCGCGACGGCCCGGGGCTGCTCGGCGATCTCCTTGAGCATGAAGTGGTCGTAGCCGCCCTTCTCGGCCGCGGACGCGTCCCAGTCGACGTGGTAGGGCCGCACCTCGGCGGGCTCCCCGTCGAAGGTCGTGACCGTGACGCCGTCCCGGCGCAGCTCCACGACCTGGTCCTGCCCCAGCTCGATCGCCTCGCGGGTGTGCGCGATGAAGGCCGCCACGTCGCTGCCGAGGAAGTTCTCGCCCGCGCCGACGCCCACCACCAGGGGCGAGTTGCGCCGCGCCCCCACGACGACGTCCGGCACCTCGGCGTGGACGGCGACGAGCGTGAACGCGCCCTCCAAGCGCCGGCAGACCCGCCGCAGCGCCTCCGCGAGGTCCCGGCCGGCCGGCTCGAACTCCTCCGACAGCAGGTGCGCGACGACCTCGGTGTCGGTGTCGGAGCGCAGGTCGTGGCCGCGCTGCTCCAGCTCGTGGCGCAGCGTCGCGAAGTTCTCGATGATCCCGTTGTGGATGACGGCCACTCGGCCGTCGTCGTCGAGGTGCGGGTGGGCGTTGCGGTCGGTGGGCGCGCCGTGGGTGGCCCAGCGGGTGTGCCCCATGCCCACGGTGCTCGCCGGCAGCGGGCTCTCGGCGAGCATCTTCTCCAAGTTGCCGAGCTTGCCGGCCCGCTTGCGGGTGTGCAGCACGCCGGCCGTGACGGTGGCGACCCCTGCGGAGTCGTACCCGCGGTACTCCAGCCGACGCAGCCCCTCGACGACGACGTCGAGTGCCTGCCGGTCGCCGACGTACCCCACGATCCCGCACATGCGCTCCAGGGTACGGGCTGGCGCCCGTGGCCCCCGTCAGGCCGCGGTCAGGCCAGCGTGGTCCGCACCACGGACGCCAGCCGGTCGGCGACGTCCCGGGCCTGGTCGGCGCTGGTCGCCTCGACCATGACCCGCACCAGCGGCTCGGTGCCGCTGGGCCGCAGCAGCACCCGGCCCGAGTCGCCGAGCTCGGTCTGCGCGTCCGACAGCGCCTGGGACAGCTCGGGCACGCTGTCGACCCTGGACTTGTCCACCCCGCGGACGTTGACCAGCACCTGCGGCAGCCGCTCCATGACCCCTGCCAGGTCGGCCAGCGGGCGGCCGGTCGTGGCCATCCGCGCCAGCACCTGCAGGGCGGTGAGCAGGCCGTCGCCCGTCGTGGCGTGGTCGAGCATCACGACGTGCCCGGACTGCTCTCCGCCGAGGGAGAAGCCGCCGGCCCGCATCGCCTCGAGCACGTAGCGGTCCCCCACCGCGGTCTCCACCAGGCGCACCCCCTCGCGGCGCATGGCCTGCTTGAAGCCGAGGTTGGACATCACGGTCGCGACCACGGTCTCGCCGGCCAGCCGGCCG
The DNA here is from genome assembly GCA_025455945.1 of Actinomycetes bacterium. Classification (GTDB taxonomy): domain Bacteria; phylum Actinomycetota; class Actinomycetes; order Prado026; family Prado026; genus Prado026. Next base: position 5,507 of record JALOLN010000007.1, on the reverse strand, counting down.
GTCTCGCGCATGGCCAGCGCCAGGATCGCCAGGATCTGGTCGCCGTCGACGGTGCGGCCGGCGGCGTCCACGGCCAGGCAGCGGTCCGCGTCGCCGTCGTGGGCGATGCCGGCGTCGGCCCGGTGCTCGAGCACGGCTGCCTGCAGCACCTCGAGGTGGGTGGAGCCGCAGCCGTCGTTGATGTTCGTGCCGTCCGGGCTGGCGTTGATGGCCACGACCTCGGCTCCGGCTCGGCGCAGCGCCTCCGGGGCGACCCAGCTCGCCGCCCCGTGGGCGCAGTCCACGACGACGCGCAGCCCGTCGAGGTCGCACGGCAGCGTGCCGACGAGGTGCCCCACGTACCGCTCGGCCGCGCCGTCGTAGCTGCGGACCCGGCCGACCGCACCGCCGGTCGGCCGGTCCCACGGCTCCCCGATCCGCGCCTCGATGGCATCCTCGATCGCGTCGTCGAGCTTGACCCCGCCCCGCGCGAAGAACTTGATCCCGTTGTCCGGCATCGGGTTGTGCGAGGCCGAGAGCATGACGCCGAGGTCGGCGCCGCGGGTGTCCGTGAGGAACGCGACGGCGGGCGTGGGCAGCACCCCGGCGTCCAGGACGGTGACCCCGGCGCTGGACAGCCCGGCGGACACGGCGGCGGAGAGGAACTCCCCGGACGCCCGGCCGTCACGACCGAGGACGGCCACCGGGCGGTGGCCGGCGAACGCCCCGACGTCGCCGAGCACGTGCGCCGCTGCGACCGCGAGGTCGAGGGCGAGCTCGGCCGTGAGGTCCCGGTTGGCCAGGCCACGGACGCCATCGGTGCCGAAGAGGCGGCCCATGCCGCGCCTACCGCTTGCTGTACTGGGGCGCCTTGCGGGCCTTCTTCAGGCCGTACTTCTTGCGCTCGGTCACCCGCGCGTCGCGGGTGAGGAAGCCGGCCTTCTTCAGCGCGGGACGGTTGCCCTCGGCGTCGATCTCGTTGAGCGCACGGGCGACGCCCAGGCGCAGCGCCCCCGCCTGGCCGGACGAGCCACCACCGTGGATGCGGGCGATGACGTCGTAGCGACCCTCGAGCTCGAGCACCTTGAAGGGGTCGTTGACCAGCTGCTGGTGGACCTTGTTGGGGAAGTACTCGTCCAGCGGGCGGCCGTTGACGGTCCACCGGCCGGTGCCGGGCACCAGCCGGACCCGTGCGATGGCCTCCTTGCGCCGTCCGGTGGCAGCACCCGGTCGGGTCACGACCTCCCGCGGGGCCTTCTCGGCCACCGTCTCGGAGGTGTACTCGCGGGGCTCGTCGGCGACGTCGGCAACCTCGGCGACGTCGGGGGTGTCAGGGGTGTCGATGGTGGTCTCGCTCACGGGGCCACGGTTCCTCTCGTCGATCGGCCGGCGGGTCGCCGTGGCCTACTGCGCGACCTGGGTGATCTCGTACGGCACCGGCTGCTGAGCCTGGTGCGGGTGCTCCGGTCCGGCGTACACCTTCAGCTTCGTGATGAGCTGCCGGCCGAGCTTGTTGTGCGGAAGCATCCCTTTGACCGCCTTCTCCACGGCGCGTCGCGGGTTGCTCTCCAGCAGCTCGGCGTAGGAGGTGGCCCGCAGCCCGCCCGGGAAGCCGGAGTGCCGGTAGTCGACCTTCTGGGCGCGCTTGCTGCCGGTCAGGGCGACCTTCTCCGCGTTGACGACGATGACGAAGTCACCGGTGTCGACGTGCGGGGCGAAGACCGGCTTGTGCTTGCCGCGGAGCAGGACCGCGGTCTGGGCGGCGAGGCGGCCGAGGACGACGTCGGAGGCGTCGATGACGTACCACTGACGCTCGACGTCGCCGGGCTTGGGGCTGTACGTGCGCACGGTCGTAGGCTCTCTCGTCGCTTCGGTTCGTCACGGGCGCCGGGGGCGGCGGACGCGTCGGGGCACCCGGCGGGGCCGGGCGCACAACGACCCCCGAGGATACCCGCGGCGGGTGAGGAGGGTCAAAGCGGCCAGCGCGCCCCCCTCGCGCGCCGGGCCCGAGGTGCCACCATGGGCGACGTGAAGGGTCTGGGCGGTGTCTTCGCGTTCCTGGCGACGGTGGCCTTCGTGGCATCCGCCTTCCTGCCGTGGGTGGGCGACGTCCCTCCCACCCAGCTTCCCCTGCAGGGGCTGTGGGAGGGCTACGACGCCAGCCAGGCCGGCGGCTTCGCCACCTCCCTGGCGATGGCTCTGCTGTTCGTCGCTTTCGTCTTCCTGGCCTCGGCCGCAGCCCAGTCGCGGGCGCTGGCCGCCCTGGGCGTGCTGTTCGGCGGCACCGTGCTCACGCTGTGGGCCGTGCAGAGCAAGGGGCTGCGCGACCTGGCCGACTTCGTCGTGGAGCAGACCGGGTACGGCGCCTGGGTGGCCGCGGGGGGCCTGCTCTGTGGCGTGGTCGCCGTCCTGCTGCCCCGCACGATCACCCGCGAGCTCTAGCCGGGCCGGTCAGTGCATTTGCACGCCGCTGACCGTCATCGAGATCCGGGTGCCCTTGTCGCCGGAGAGCAGCCCGGGCAGGTCCGGGAGCGCGCCGATGACGGCGTCCTTGCGGGAGTTCTTCGCGAACTCGACGGCGGCCTCGACCTTGGGCCCCATCGACCCGGCGGGGAAGTCGAAGGCGCGCATCTCGTCCGGGTGTGCCGCCTTGATCGCCCGCTGGTCCGGGGTGCCGTAGTCGACGTAGACCGCCTCGGCGTCGGTGGCGATGACGAGCAGGTCCGCCTCGAGGTCCTTGGCCAGGACCGCACTCGCCCGGTCCTTGTCGATGACCGCCTCGACGCCGACGAGCGTCCGCGTGCCCGGCAGGTACATCGTCGGGATGCCGCCGCCCCCGGTGCACACCACGACGCTGCCCTGCTCGAGCAGCCACTTGATCGGCCGGATCTCGAAGATCCGCTTGGGGATCGGTGACGCCACGACCCGGCGCCAGTGGTCCCCGTCCGGCCGGACGACCCAGCCCTTCTGCTCCGCGTACCGCTTGGCGTCCTGCTCCGAGTAGACCGGCCCCACGAACTTCGTCGGGTTCGCGAACGCCGGGTCGTCCGGGTCCACCTCGGTCATCGTGAGGATGGTGGCCAGGGGCTTCTCGAACGGCAGCAGGTTGCCCAGTTCCTGCTCGATGAAGTAGCCGATCATGCCCTCGGTCTGGGCGCCCAGGACGTCGAAGGGGTAGGACTCCTGCTCGCCGTAGGCCGCGGCCTGGAGGGCCAGCAGGCCGACCTGGGGGCCGTTGCCGTGGGAGACCACCAGCTCATGCTGCTCCGCGACGGGTGCCAGGGCCTCCGCGGCGATCCGCACGTTGAGGCGCTGGCTGTCGACCGTCATGGGCTCACCGCGCTTCTGCAGCGCGTTCCCGCCGAGTGCGACTACGACCCGCATGCCGTCCTCCAGTGGTGGTGTGTGCTCCTGACCTCACCCAACCACGCAGGCCGCTCGGTCGCGAGGCCTCTCGGCGGAGCCGGTCACCCGGCGGTCGACCGGTGCACGCGCAGCTGACGGGTCCGGGCCGCGCGCACCGCCAGCTCGGCTGGGTCGGGGTACGTCACGGCCTCGAGGGTGAGCCCACGGGCGGGGACGACGGCGACCGCGGGGATCCGCTCCCGGGCGGCGAGCACGCCGGCCGGCCAGTCGACCGGACGCCTGCCGTCGCCGACGGGGAGCAGCGCCCCGACGAGGGAGCGCACCATCGCGTGGCAGAACGCGTCGGCGACCACGGAGCCGGCGACCAGGCCCTCCGGCCCCCGCGCCCAGCTCAGCTCGAGGATGCGGCGAACCGTCGTCGCGCCGGCCCGGTGCCGGCAGAAGGCGGCGAAGTCGTGCTCCCCGACCAGGGCTGCGGACGCCGCCACGAGCTGATCGACGTCGAGGGCCCGTCGGTGGTCGAGCACGTCCCGGCGACGCAGCGGGTCGACCCCTGCCGGCTGGTCGCAGACCCGGTACACGTAGTGCCGGGCGAGTGCGGAGAACCGCGCGTCGAAGCCGGCGGGGGCGGGGCGCGCCGAGGTCACCCGCACGTCCGGCGGGAGCGCCCCGCGCAGCCGCCGCAGCAGGACGCGGCCGTGCCCCTCCCACGCGCCGCCGGGGACGTCGGCGTGGGCGACCTGGCCCCGGGCGTGGACACCGGCGTCGGTGCGCCCGGCCACGACGAGCCGGGCCGGACCCGGCAGCCGCAGCCCGCGCCCGAGCGCCTCCTCGACCACTGCCTGCACCGTCCGTCGCCCCGGCTGCCGGGCCCAGCCGGAGAAGTCCGTCCCGTCGTAGCCGAGGTCCAGGCGCAGACGAACGAGCCCGCCGTCCCCGGGTGCGGGGACGGCGGGCTCGTCGCTGCTGCGGGCCGGTCCGGTCAGGACCGGTCCTCGTCCGTGGTGGGCTCGTCCGCGTCGGGTTCGACGTCCGGTGCCGCCTCGGCGGCCACCGGCTCGGCCGCCTCCTCCGGAGCCTCCACCGGAACCTCCGCCGGCGCCGCGGCGGCGCGCTCCTTGACGGACCGCTTGGTCGCCGCCTCGGCCTCGCCGACCGCTCGCTGGGACACGGTCAGCTCCTCGACGAGCTCGATGACGGCCATCGGGGCGTTGTCGCCCTTCCGGGGGCCGATCTTGATGATGCGGGTGTACCCGCCCTCACGGGTGCCGTAGCGCGGGCCGATCTCCTCGAACAGGGCGTGCACGACACCCTTGTCGCGGATGACCGCCAGCACCTGCCGACGGGCGTGCAGGTCGCCGCGCTTGGCCTTGGTGATGAGCCGCTCGGCCATGGGACGCAGCCGCCGGGCCTTGGCCTCCGTCGTGGTGATCCGGCCGTGCTCGAACAGCGCGGTGGCGAGGTTCGCCAGCATGAGCCGCTCGTGCGCGGGACCGCCGCCGAGGCGAGGGCCCTTCGATGGCGTGGGCATGGTGTCGCTCTCCTGGTCGCAGGGTGGTCGCGGGCGCCGGTGAGCCGCTCGTCAGAGCTGCTCGTCCTCGGCGTACCCCTGGTCGTCGTCCTCGGCGTAGGTGTCCACGGCGAGGCCGGGGTCGAACCCGGGCGGGCTGTCCTTGAGCGCCATGCCCATCGTCACGAGCTTGGCCTTGACCTCGTCGATCGACTTCGCCCCGAAGTTGCGGATGTCGAGCAGGTCGGCCTCGCTGCGCGAGACCAGCTCGCCGACGGTGTGGATGCCCTCCCGCTTGAGGCAGTTGTACGACCGCACCGTGAGGTCGAGCTCCTCGATCGGCAGCGCCAGGTCGGCGGCCAGGGCGGCGTCGGTCGGCGACGGGCCCATGTCGATGCCCTCGGCGTCGATGTTGAGCTCACGGAACAGGCCGAACAGCTCGACCAGGGTCTTGCCGGCGCTGGCGACGGCGTCCCGGGGCCGCATCGACGGCTTGGTGACGACGTCGACGATGAGCCGGTCGAAGTCCGTCCGCTGCTCCACCCGGGTCGCCTCGACCTTGTAGGTGACCCGCAGCACCGGCGAGTAGATCGAGTCGACCGGGATCCGGCCGATCTCCTGGCCGGGCTGCTTGTTCTGCGCGGCGGACACG
>JALOLN010000290.1 GCA_025455945.1 Actinomycetes bacterium | reverse complement strand
CTGTGGCTGCGCCGGGCCTCGGCGGGGCCGAACGCCCCGGCCGAGGGCTAAAGACCGCCCCTCCCACCGGCCGATACCTCAAGCCAAGGCGCCGAGCCCCCCGGACGCCCCCAGGGGTCCCGCCCGTCTCGACCGGAGGTCGCCGTGACGCTCCACCCCGTCCCGCTCGGCGGTCCGTCGCTCTCCGGGCTGCGGCTGAAGCCCTTCGTGGTCGCCAGCCCGGCCCTGTCCAGCCACGTCCGTCCCGCCCTGGTGCTCGCCGAGCGCGAGAGTCGGGCCCTGCAAGAGGCCGCCCAGGCCCAGGACGTGTCCCGCGGCGGCCGGTTCACCTCCAACGCCGCGTGCATCCAGGTGTGGGACCGGCCCTGGGACGGCCCGGACGGCGAGCCCGGCGCGGCGGTCCACCTCGGCTCGGTGGACTGGAGCTACGACACGCCGGTCCGGCACTACGTCACGATCTACCGGGCCATGGTCACCTCGGCCGGCGTTGCTGCCGGCGCGTCCACCCTGTCGGTCCTGCGCGCGGTCATGTCGCTCTCCGGCGTCGACGTGGACGACACCCGGATCACCGCACCAGCGCCGCCGACCCGCGACCCGTTCCGTCGCCCCGCCTGACCGCATCAGACCCCTTCGGCCCTGAGGGCCGGGACCCGACCTCCGGATCCCGGCCCTCAGGGCCGATGCACGTGGCGCGACGCCGTCGGGTGCCCCCGGCGGTCAGTCGCCGGCCGGCGGCTGGAGGGGCGGGCCGCTCGGCGGCATGGCCGGCGGTGCCACCGAGGGCACGGCGGACGGTGGGGCGAACGGGGTGGCCGGCCGGGCCGACCCGGTGGTGTCGGCCGCGCCCGACGGCGCCGGCGGCGGGCCGGACGGGGCGGGCTGGTGCGGGCCGGGCGGCTGCGGGGTCGGCGCCTCGGGCGGGGTCGGGGCCGGCGGGGTGGCCGGGCCGCCGGCCGCGGACGCCGGGCTGCCCGGCGCCGGTGGGGTCGGGGCGACCCCGCCCATCTGGTCGAGGTCGCGCAGCTGGCCCTCGAGGTAGGTGCGCAGCCGGGTCCGGTACTCGCGCTCGAAGGCCTTGAGCTCGGCCACCTTCGCCTCCAGCGCGGTGTGCTCGCGCTCGAGGTCGTGGGTGACCCGCTGCGCCTCCAGCCGGGCGTCGCTCACCAGTCGGTCCGCCTCCGCCTTGGCCTGCGCCACGTGCTCGTCTGCGGTCCGCTGGGCCAGCTCGAGCATCCGCACCGCGCTGTCGGTCGGGGCCACCGCTGGTGCGGCCGCAGCCGCCGCCGCGGCGACCGGGACGGGGGCCGGCGGTGGCGCCGGCGCCTCCACCGCCGGTGCGGGCGGGGCGACGGGCTGCCGGGCGGCGGCCGCCAGCCGGGCGTGCAGGTCCTCGTTCTCGCGCAGCAGACGGGTCAGCTCGGCCTCGACCTCGTCGAGGAAGGCATCGACCTCGTCCATCTCGTAGCCCTCGCGGAGCCGGACGGTGCTGAACTGCTTGTTCCGCACGTCCTCGGGGGTCAGCGGCATGACGTCACCTCAGGGTCGGGGCAGAGCCGGTCGGGGCGATGGTCTGGCGGGCACGAGTGACCGACAGGTCACTGATCGTAGTGCGACTGCTCCGTGCGCGTGGGCCCTGGGGGGCAAGTGCCGGGCGTGTTGGCCAGAGCAGTGTCGGTCAGAGCAGTGGTGCCACGACCGAGATCACGACCTGCACGAGGATGAAGAGCACGATGAACGACAGGTCCAGGGAGACCGAGCCGAGTCGCAGCGGGGGGATGAACCGGCGGAAGAGCTTCAGCGGCGGGTCGGTGATCGTGTAGACGGTCTCGACGATGACCAGGACGATCCCCCGCGGGGTGTACTCCCGGGCGAAGATGAACACGTACTCGAACACCAGCCGGGCGATGAGCAGCAGCAGGAAGAGCCAGCCGACCCAGGCGATGGTCGCCCCGACGACGGTCATGGCGGGCAGGTCGAGGGGCATGGGCAGGCGTCGCAGCGGGGCGTCGGGGGTGGTCGGCTCGGTCAGCTCTGGTTGAAGAACCCGCCCTCGGCGAGGCGGGCCTTCTCCTCGGCGGTGACGACGACGTTGGCCGGCGAGAGCAGGAAGACCTTGGCGGTGACCCGCTCGATCGTGCCGTGCAGGCCGAAGACGAGGCCGGCGGCGAAGTCGACGAGCCGCTTCGCGTCGGCGTCACCCATGTCGGTGAGGTTCATGATCACCGGGGTGCCGTCGCGGAAGTACTCCCCGACGGTGCGGGCGTCGTTGTAGTTGCGCGGGTGCAGCGTGGTGATCTTGTAGGAGTCCACCGGCTCGGCGTGGTGGCGCACCTCACGCGCGGCGGGGCGGGCCGGGGCGGCGTAGGCGCGGTCCTCGCGGACCGGCTGCAGCGTGCGGGTGGGCCTGCGGTCGGACGGCTGCACCGCCCGGGCCGAGGCTACCCGAGCGGAGGACGACGGCCGAGCAGCGCGGTGCCGACACGCACGTGTGTCGCCCCGGCGGCGACGGCCGCCTCGAGGTCCGCCGACATGCCCGCGGACAGCCAGGAGGCGTGCGGGTGCGCCGCCCGGACCGCGGCGGCCACCTCCGCAAGCCGGGCGAACGCCTCCGCAGGGTCGGCCTGCAGCGGCGCCACGGCCATGACCCCACGCAGGTCGAGGTGGCTGGCCTGCGCCACCAGGTCGGCCAGCACCGCCACGTCCTCGGGCAGGGCCCCGCCGCGAGACGTGTCCCCGTCCAGGCTGACCTGGACCAGGGCACCGACCCGTCGCTGCGCCCGCTCGGCGCCCCGCTGCAGGGCCGCCACCAGCCGCGCGGTGTCCACCGAGTGGACGGCGTGCGCGTAGGAGGCGACCGACCGCGCCTTGTTCGTCTGCAGCCGGCCGACGAAGTGCCAGCGCAGCCCCAGCCCCTCGCAGGCGGCCGCCTTGGGCGCGGCCTCCTGGTCCCGGTTCTCCCCCACGTCGAGGACCCCGAGCCCGGCGAGCACCCGGACGTCGTCCGCGGGCCAGGTCTTGGTGACCGCGACCAGGGTGACCGCACCGGGGTCCCGCCCGGCTGCTGCGCACGCGGCGGCGATGCGCGCCCGGACCTCGGCGAGGTTCGCCGCGACCTCGGCGCGTCGTCCCGCGTCCGGCGCCCCTGCGCCGCTCATGCCGCCCTGCCGTCCGCCAGCCAGACCAGCCCGGCGAACCGCCCGGTCACGCCGTCCCGGCGGAAGGAGTACAGCTGCGGCGTCTCGACGGTGCACCCCCCGACTGCGGTGACCTCGACGCCGTGGCCGGCCAGCCGAGCGGCCAGGCCCGCGCGCAGGTCCAGGGCCGGGGTGCCCCACCGGCTCACCGCGTGCGCGGCCGGCGCGACCGCGGCGACCTGCGTGCGCAGCGGCTGCGGCACCTCGTAGCAGGCCGGGCAGACGGCCGGGCCGAGGACGGCGCGGGTGCGGGTCGCCCGGGCGCCGAGGGCCGCCATCACCTCCAGCGTGGCGTCGACGACGCCGAGCCGGACCCCTTCCCGGCCGGCGTGCGCGGCGGCCACGACTCCGGCGTCGGGGTCGGCCAGCAGCACGGGCACGCAGTCGGCGACGAGCGCGGCCAGCACCAGGCCGGGCGTGGCGGTGACCAGCGCGTCGCACTCGGGCGGCTCGCCGGGCGCGGCGGCCACGACGGTCACGGCACGGCCGTGCACCTGGCGCATGAACGCCACCCCACGGGCCCCCTCGAGCGCCGCCAGCAGCCGGGCCCGGTTGGCGGCCACCGCAGGCGGGTCGTCGCCGACGTGCTCGGCGAGGTTCAGCCGGTCGTACGGCGGCTCGCTGACCCCACCGTGGCGGTCGGTGACCGCCCAGCGGGCCAAGCCGCCGACGGAGCCCGCGAGCACCCGGCTACTTGAGGAAGTCCGGGACGTCGAGGTCGTCCTCGACGCCCGCGTTGTCGTCGAAGACGATCGTGCGACGCGGGCGCGGCGGCTCCGACGGCAGCACGATGTGGGTGTCCGCCGCCGGTGCCGGCACGGCGGTGTCGGTGCCCGCCGGTGCAGCGGGGGCGGGGGCCGCCGGTGCCGGGGCCTCCGCGGGCACGGCCGGCTCGGGGGGCGCCGGTGCGGCCGCCGCCGGGGCGGTGACGGCCGGGGCCGGCTTGGGCAGCCCGCCGTCGAAGCCGGCCGCGATGACGGTCACGCGGACCTCGTCGCCGAGGGCGTCGTCGATGACGGCCCCGAAGATGATGTTCGCCTCGGGGTGGGCGGACTCCGACACCAGCCGGGCCGCCTCGTTGATCTCGAACAGGCCGAGGTCGGAACCGCCGGAGATCGACAGCAGCACGCCGCGGGCCCCCTCGATGGACGCCTCGAGCAGCGGGCTGGACACGGCGGTCCGGGCGGCGGCGGCGGCCCGGTCCTCGCCCCGGGCCGAGCCGATGCCCATGAGGGCGGAGCCGGCCCCTGACATGATCGACTTCACGTCGGCGAAGTCGAGGTTGATCAGGCCGGCGGTGGTGATCAGGTCGGTGATCCCCTGGACGCCGGAGAGCAGCACCTGGTCGGCGGACTTGAAGGCGTCGAGCGCGCTGACGTTGCGGTCACTGATCGACAGCAGCCGGTCGTTGGGGATGACGATGAGGGTGTCGACCTCGTCGCGCAGGTCGTCGATACCGGACTCGGCCTGCTGGGCCCGGCGGCGGCCCTCGAAGGAGAACGGCCGGGTGACGACGCCGACGGTGAGCGCGCCGATCGAGCGGGCGATCTTGGCGACCACCGGCGCGCCGCCGGTGCCCGTGCCGCCGCCCTCGCCGGCGGTGACGAAGACCATGTCGGCGCCCTTGAGGACCTCCTCGATCTCCTCGGCGTGGTCCATGGCGGCCCTCGCGCCCACGTCGGGGTCGGCCCCGGCGCCCAGACCGCGGGTGAGCTCGCGGCCGATGTCGAGCTTGACGTCGGCGTCGCTCATGAGCAGCGCCTGGGCGTCGGTGTTGATCGCGATGAACTCGACGCCCTTCAGACCCACCTCGATCATCCGGTTCACGGCGTTGACGCCGCCCCCGCCGATCCCGACGACCTTGATGACCGCGATGTAGTTCTGCGGAGCTGCCACGGTTGCGCGCCTTTCGCCTCGACGTCCCGACTCTCAGCCTCAGGTGCAGGGTTACAGTTATGTCAACCTGAGGGTCGGCGCCGACGGTAGGCTCCGGGGCCGCCTCGGGTCAAACCGGCCCGCCGGGAGCG
>JALOLN010000289.1 GCA_025455945.1 Actinomycetes bacterium | reverse complement strand
ACCGGCACCAGCCAGTGCCGGGGCAGGGCCAGCGCCACGACCGCGCCGGGCCCGACGTCGAGCTCGTCGGCGAGCAGGTTGGCCGTCTTGGCGACCCAGTTCGCCGTCGTCGCGACCGACAGCTCGACGCGCTCGCCGGTGGCGTCGTCGTAGTGGGTCAGCAGGGGCCGGGCCGGGTCCCGGTGCAGGGTGTCGGCGAGCAGGCCGGACGTCGTCCGCATGGCGGTGACTGTAGGCGAGGGTAGGGTCGCGGTCGTGGTGGAGGCGATCGTCCTCGTGGGGGGCAGGGGGACCCGGCTCAGACCGCTGACGGTCACCACGCCCAAGCCGATGCTGCCGGTCGCCGGGGTGCCCTTCGTCGTCCACCAGCTCGCCCGGCTGCGGGACGCCGGCGTGGGGCACGTCGTGCTCGCCACGTCGTACCGCGCGGAGGTGTTCGAGGGGTTCCTCGGTGACGGGTCACGGCTCGGGCTGGAGCTGGACTATGTCACCGAGGAGGTGCCGCTGGGCACCGGCGGCGCCATGCGCAACGTGACGCACCTGCTGCGCGGCGGCCCCGACGCACCGGTCGTCGTCATGAACGGCGACGTCCTGTCCGGGCACGACGTCGGCGCCCAGCTCGGGCTGCACGCCGCGGCGGGCGCCGACGTCACCTTGTACCTCACGCGGGTCGACGACGCGCGGGCCTTCGGCTGTGTGCCGACCGACGCTGCGGGGCGGGTCACCGCATTCCTGGAGAAGATGCCCGAGCCGGTGTCGGACCAGATCAACGCCGGCTGCTACGTCTTCCGGCGCGCGGTCCTGGACGCGATCCCGGCCGGACGGGTGGTGTCCGTGGAGCGGGAGACGTTCCCCGGGCTCCTGGCCGACGGCGCCGTGGTGCTCGGCCACGTCGACCCGGCCTACTGGCTGGACCTCGGCACGCCGGCGGCCCTGGTCGTGGGCTCGCGCGACCTGGTCCTCGGCCGGGTGCGGTCGTCGGCCGTGCCCGGGCCGCCGGGGGAGCGGCTGGTGCTGCCCGGGGCGCAGGTGGCCCACGACGCCACGGTCGGCGGCGGGTCGACCGTGGGCGACGGCGCCGTCGTCGAGGCGGGCGCGGTCGTCGAGGGCTCGGTGCTGCAGCAGGACGTCGTCGTCCGTCGCGGTGCGCTGGTGCGGGACTGCGTCGTCGGCCAGGGCGCCGAGGTGGGGGAGGGCTGCGTGCTGTCGGGCGTGGCCGTGGGCGACGGCGCGCGGATCGGCGCCGGCTGCGAGCTGCCGCCGGGGGCCCGGGTGTGGGTGGACGCCGTCCTCGGGCCGCACGCCGTCCGGATGTCCAGCGACCAGTCGTAGCCGCCGGTGGCGACGGAGGGGGAGCGGGTCTGGACGCCCGGCCGGCCGGTGGACCTGCGGGCCGCGCTCGGCCCGCTGCGGCGGGGCGCCGGCGACCCCACCTGCCGGATCGTCGACGGGGCGGTGTGGCGGACGGCGCGCACGCCGACCGGGGCGGGCACCCAGCGCCTGACCGTGGACGCCGCCGCGGGCACGGTGGTCTGCCGGGCCTGGGGTCCGGGTGCGGGGTGGCTGCTCGACACGCTGCCGGTGCTCCTCGGCGCGCAGGACACCACCGCCGACGAGTTCGACCCCCGGCACCCCCTGGTGCGCCGGACGTGGCGCAGCCACCGCGGCTGGCGGGTCCCCCGGACGGGGCTGGTCCTCGAGGCCCTCGTCCCCGCCGTGCTCGAGCAGAAGGTCACCGGCCTGGAGGCCTGGCGCTCCTGGCGGGCGCTGCTTCGGCGGTACGGCACCCCCGCCCCCGGCCCGGCGCCGGACGGGATGGCCGTCGCGCCGACGGCGGCGGAGTGGGCCGGCATCCCCTCGTGGGAGTGGCACCGGCTGGGGGTGGGACCGGAGCGGTCCCGGACGCTGGTGGGCGTGGCCCGGCGGGCGGCCGCCGTCGAGCGCACCCTCGCCCTGCCGCCCGCGGCTGTCGAGGCCGCGCTGCGCAGCCTGCCCGGGGTCGGCGCGTGGACGGCGGCCGAGGTCCGCCAGCGCGCGCACGGGGACCCTGACGCCGTCTCGGTTGGTGACGCGCACCTCGCGGCCGAGGTCGTGTACGCGCTCACCGGTGCGCGCGACGGCGACGACGCCCGGCTGCTGGAGCTGCTCGCCCCCGACACCGGGCACCGTTACCGGGTCGTCCGCATGGTCGAGCTCTCCGGCTCCCGGCGGCCCCGGCGGGGACCGCGGTACGCCCCGCTGGACCATCGGGCGCGCTGAGCCGCCTCAGCGCCGCAGGACGAACTCCTCGGGGTCGCGGGGCGGCCGCTCCCGGGGGTGCTCCGCGGGGTAGCCCACGGCCACCGCCCCCATGGGCTGCCAGTCGTCGGGCAGCGCCAGCGCCGTGCGGACGACGTCCGGGCAGAACAGGGTCGAGGAGACCCAGGCCGAGCCCAGCCCGCGGGTCGCGAGCGACACCAGGAGGTTCTGCACCCCCGCACCCATGGCGACGAGGAACATCGCCTGCTCGGCCAAGGCCCGGCGCTCGTCGGGGTAGGCGTGGGCCCCCTCGGCCACCAGGCAGGGGACGACGAGTGCCGGGGCGCCCCGCAGCAGGTCGCCGCGGCGGAGCCGGCGTTCGACCGCCGCCTCGTCGAGGCCGTCGTGGCGCAGGTCGGTCCGCCACTGCTCGGCCATGGCGTCGAGCAGGGCCGTCCGGACCGCTGTGTCCTCGACGAGGACGAATCGCCACGGCGTGGTGTGGTGCGGCGCCGGGGCGGTGACCGCGTCGGCGACCGCCGCGAGCAGGGCCTGGCGTGGGACCGGAGCCGTGGTGAAC
>JALOLN010000288.1 GCA_025455945.1 Actinomycetes bacterium | reverse complement strand
CCCCGGTCCGCCGTCCGCCAGCGACCCGCGCAGGCTCGACCGCACCGCATCGTGCAACGCCTCGAGCCGGTCCCAGTGGGTCGCCGTCTCCAGCGTCTCCACCAGGTAGCCCTCGTCGAGCAGCACGTCGCGCAGGTAGGGCCCTGAGAACCGCCCGTGCTCCCACGACCGGCCCACCCGGGCCCCCAGCGACACCGCCCCGTACTGGCGCAGGATCGGCCCCGCCGCCGCGCGCCGGGCCCGGGCCGCCCCCGGGACGCCCTCCCAGCCGAGGATCGCCAGCGCCCCCTCCGCCACGTGCCGGGCCCGCAGGTAGGCGTCCAGGGCGGACCCGACCCGGCCCGTCGGCCCGCTCATCGCCAGCGTCACCTCGGTCTCGGGCCGGTCCGACAGCCGCATGACGTCCGGCCGCAGCTCCGCCTGGGCCAGCGCCCGGAACCCCGCGATCCCGGCCGCGTAGGAGGGGAACATCAACCCCTCGTACCGCTTCTCCCCCGGCAGGTGCCGCACCCGCAGGGTCACCTCGGTCAGGACGCCGAGCACGCCCTCGCTGCCGACGAAGAGCTCGGTGAGCTTCGGCCCCGCGGCGCTGGACGGCGCCCGGCCCAGGCGCAGGTCCCCACTCGGGGTGGCCACCCGGACGGCGTCGACCATCTCGTCCGCCCGGCCGTAGCCGCTGGACGACTGCCCCGCCGACCGGGTCGCGACGTACCCGCCGACGCTGCCGCGCTCCCACGACTGCGGCAGGTGCCCCAGCGTGAACCCGCGGGCCGCCAGCAGCCGTTCCAGCACCGGCCCGGTGATCCCCGGCCCGACGGTCGCCAGCCCGGACACCACGTCCAGGTGGACGAGGTCGGCCATCCGGTGCAGCCACAGCGCCACGACGGCGTCGCACCCGTCGCGCAGCGGCCGCACGCCGCCGACCACCGACGTGCCACCGCCGAACGGGACGACCGCGACCCGGTGCTCGGCGCACACCCGTAGCACCGCCATCACCTCGTCGTGGGAGGCCGGCTCGACCACCGCGTCCGGGGCGTCGCTGACGTCCCCGGCCCGCTTGCGCAGCAGGTCGACGTAGGACGCGCCGCCGGCGCAGGTCAGCCGGGCCTCCCGGTCGGTCCGCAGGTGCGCCGGCCCGACGGCCGATGCGAGGGCGGCCGCGGCCGCCGCGGTCAGCCGCCCCTGCGGCAGCACGATGTCGGCGACCGGGACGGCCGGCCGCGGGGTGGCCGGCCCCACCTCGCGGTCGAGGAAGGCCCGTGCCCGCGGGGAGATCACCACCGGCTCGGGCGGCTCGCCCCACCGGGCGAAGGTCGCGCTCAGCGGAGTCGCCATGGTCCCTCCCGCGTCGTGTCCTGCAATGTTACATTGAGACACATGATGTCACATCGTCCCACGACGGGAGCAGTGCGCCACGACGTGGCACTGCCCCAGCCCGGCGACCTGGCCGACCCGGTGCTGCGGGCGACGTACGACGCCGTCATGGACCTCGGGGTGCGCCGGGCCACCATCGCGGAGATCGCCCGGCGGGCCGGCGTCTCCCGGATGACGATCTACCGCCGCTACGACGACTTCTCCCGGCTGCTCGCCGCGCTGCTCACCGAGGAGCTCGGCCGGGTGGTGACCGCCGTCGAGGCGGCCCTGACCGGTCTGCCGGACGCCCGGTCCCGGCTCGTGGCGACCGCCGACCTGGTGACCCGGGCGGTCGCCGACCACCCCATGATGACCCGGGTGCTGGCCCTCGACCCCGAGGAGCTCATGCCGCTGGTCACCGACCGGCTCGGCTCCACCCAGCGCCTGGTCCGCGAGCACCTCGTCACCGGGATCCGGGCCGGTCAGGCCGGGGAGGGCGGCGACGGCAGCATCCGGGAGGGGGACACCGACCTGCTGGCGCTCACCGTCCTCGTCACGGCGCAGTCGTTCGTGTTCTCCAGCCGCGTCGTCCGCCAGGAGGACCCCCGGGCCTACGACGAGCTCCGCCTGCTCGTCGACCGCTACCTCGCCCCCGCGACGTGGGGACGGCCATGACCCGCCGTCCGGCCACCAGCCCGGTCCGCCCCGGCGAGGCAATGGCCAGCCTCGACCGCGAGCGCCGGGCCCGCGACCGTGACCGGCTGGCCGCCGGCGAGCCGGTCGACGTTCTCGTCGTGGGGGCCGGGGTGACCGGCGCGGGGGTCGCCCTGGACGCCGCCTCCCGCGGGCTGTCCGTCGCCCTGCTCGAGCGGCACGACCTGGCCCACGGCACCTCCCGCTGGTCGAGCAAGCTCGTCCACGGCGGGCTGCGCTACCTGGCCAAGGGCGACCTCGGCATCGCGTGGGAGAGCGCCGTCGAGCGGCACGTCCTCGCCACGACGGTGGCTCCGCACCTGATGTCCGCCGTCCCGCAGCTGGTCCCTGTGCTGGCCGACGACGTCGCCTACGCCCCCGCGCTCACTCGCGCCGGACTGCTCGGCGGCGACCTGATCCGCCGCGGTGCTCGCACGCCGGGGTCGGTCATCCCACGCTCGCGGCATGTCACCCGCGCCGAGGCGCTGCGCCTGGCCCCGGCCCTGGACCCGGCCCGCACCCGGGGCGGCCTGGTCACCTGGGAGGAGCGACTGGAGGACGACGCCCGCCTCGTGGTCGCGATCACCCGGACGGCGGCCGCGTTCGGCGCCCGGGTGCTCACCCGGGCCGCAGTCCGGTCGATGGGAGCCGGTGGGGCCGTCGTCGAGGACCTGCTCGACGACGGCACGTTCGAGGTGCGGGCGCGGCACGTCGTCAACGCCACCGGGGTGTGGGCCGGGGAGCTCGACCCCTCGGTGCGGCTGACGCCAAGCCGCGGGAC
>JALOLN010000287.1 GCA_025455945.1 Actinomycetes bacterium | reverse complement strand
CTGGTGCTGCAGGCAGTGGTCGGCTTCTCGCTGCTGGAGGCGGTCAACTACCTCGAGCACTACGGGTTGCTCCGCCAGCGCGTCGGCGTCCCGGGCAAGGAGCGGTACGAGCGGGTCGAGCCACGGCACAGCTGGAACGCCAACAACATCGCGACCAACGTCCTGCTCTACCAGCTGCAGCGGCACAGTGACCACCACGCCAACCCGACCCGCCGCTACCAGGCGCTGCGCGACTACGCCGAGGCACCGGTGCTGCCCACCGGGTACGCCGGGATGATCCTGCTGGCGCTCGTGCCGGTCCTGTGGCGCCGGGTGATGGACCCCCGCGTTCTCGCGCACTACGGCGGCGACATGGGCCGCGCCAACATCCACCCGCCCAAGCACCGGAAGGTGCTGGCCAGGTACCCGGTCCCGGTGGCCGCGGTCGCCGTCGGGCCCACCGCGGCGGTCGGCGCGTCCGTCGGCCACCAGGCTGCCGGCGACGTGCGCACGGCGCGGTGCCCCGGGTGCGGCTACGTCTACGACCCCGCGGTCGGTGACCCGCGCGAGGGTTTCCCGGCCGGGACCCCGTGGTCGGCCGTGCCGGACTCCTGGTGCTGCCCCGACTGCGGTGTCCGGGAGAAGGTCGACTTCGTCATCCTCCGGCAGCCCGGCTAGCGGCGCAGCAGCCTGCCGGCCACCCCGCGGACGGCGGCCACGACGCCGAGGTGCTCGAACGCGCGGGCCTGCGCGGTGAGCTCGGCCACCTCGTCGTCGGTGAGGCTGATGTCCGCCGCGGCCGCGTTGGCCTCGACCTGGGCGACGCTGGACGCGCCGGGGATGGCGACCACCGCCGGGTGATGGATCAGCCAGGCCAGCGCCACCTGCGCCGGCGTCACCCCGTGGGTGCCCGCCACGTCGCGCAGGGCGTCGAGCAGGCCGGCGGCACGGACCAGGCTCTCCTCGAGGAACAGCGGGTTCATCGCCCGGACGGCGCTGCTGGGCCGGTGGGTGGCGTCGTACCGGCACGACAGGAAGCCCTGTGCCAGCGGGCTCCACGCGATGACCATCCGGCCCCGCGCCGCCGCGTAGGGGACGAGGTCGTCCAGCGGGCCGAGGTGGGCGAGGCTGAGCTGCACCTGGTTGGAGAGCACCGGGCGGCCGAGGTCGCGCTCGGCCTGCTGCCAGCGGTCCAGGGAGTAGTTGCTCACGCCCACCGCGCCGATCACCCCGGCGTCCTGCAGGTCCCGCATCCCCGGCATGGTGAAGCCGTCACGGACGACCGGGTTGGGCTGGTGCACCTGGTACAGGTCGATGCGGTCGACGCCGAGGCGTGCGGCGCTGGCGGCGGCGCGCCGGCGCACGACGGGCGCCACGGGCAGCAGAGGGAAGAGCTTCGTCGCAACGACGGCGCTGTCGCGCAGGCCGTGCTCCTCCAGCGCCCGGCCCAGGATCCGCTCGCTTCGGCCGAAGCCGTAGGCCTCGGCGGTGTCGAACAGGGTGATCCCGAGCTCGGCGGCGCGGGCGACGATCCGCCCGGCCTCGGTGGCGTCGTACTCCGCGCCGTACCCCCACTCGCCGGACCCGAACTGCCACGTGCCCAGCCCGACCCGGGAGACGGGCTTGTCGCTGGGGAGGCCGACGTTCTCGAGGTAGCGCATGACGTCCACTATGCCTGCTGCGCCGGGGGACCTTCGGCCCTGACCCTTCGGGGGCAACGCGCCTAGGGAGGAGGTAGGCGCCGGGGAGGTCGGGGAGGCTCGGACGGCCAGGCCCTCCGGTTGCCGGGCAGCCGAGAGGAGCAGCGATGCGAAGGGTCAGCGTGGTGCTGGGGATGGCGCTACTCGTCACCTTCAGCCTGATGAGCAGCGCCGGCGCGATCACCAACGGCGCCCCGGACGGCGACGACCACCCGTACGTCGGGCTGCTGGTGTTCGACAGCGCACCCGGCGTCCCGGAGTGGCGGTGCACCGGCGCCCTGATCAGCCCGACCGTCGTCCTCACCGCCGGGCACTGCACCGACGGCGCGGTGGCGGCCAGGGCCTGGTTCCTGGAGGACGTGACCTACGACGCCGTGCCGTTCCCTCTGTACCCCTACGGCGGGCCGGGCAGTGGCGCGGTCGAGGGCACTGCCTACACCCACCCGGACTACCGCAGCCCGGACAACCCCTACGGCGGGGGCAACGGCCTGCCGGCCTTCTCCTACCGTGACATCGGCGTCGTCGTGCTCGACGAGCCCGTGACCGGCCTGGGCTTCGCTGAGCTGCCGACCCCGGGCTACAACGACACGCTCAGGGCCAAGACGAAGGTCGACTTCGTGGGCTACGGGGTGCAGGAGCAGATCCAGATCCCGGGCAGCGAGCTGCCCCAGCCGCCGCCGTACTACCGGTGGACCGGCCTGCGGGTCCGGCTGTACGCGCCGGGCGAGACGGTCTCCGGTCGGTTCGTGCACAGCGCCGAGTACCTCAGGCTGACGCTCAACCCGGGCGGCGGCTCGGGCGGCACCTGCTTCGGTGACTCCGGCGGGCCGGACCTGCTCGGCGGCACCAACAAGGTCCTGTCTGTCAACTCGTACGTCACGAACGTCAACTGCGGCGGAGTCGGGTACTCCGCCCGCGTCGACGTCCCGCAGGTGCTGACCTGGGTGCAGAGCTTCCTCACCTGACCGGGTCGTCGGACCCGGGGCGGTGATCGTCGTCCGCCCCTACCCTGAAAGGGAAGGGCGGCGCGATGGCGGCTCGCAAGGTGGGGACGGGTCCGGCTCCTGCGCTGGGCGCCGCGGGGTCGGCGCCGACCGTCGTGCCGCTGGAGGCACCGTCGGCGCTCGACCCCGCCGTGACCGGGGAGAAGG
>JALOLN010000286.1 GCA_025455945.1 Actinomycetes bacterium | reverse complement strand
GGGCTGTTCCTGCCGGCCCTGGACGACGTCGCACCCCGTGGCGGACCCTGGGTCAATCGGGTCGTGCTCTGGCTGCTGCGCTCGCCGGCGCACCGCGTGTTGTCCGAGTCGTTGCTCGACCTGCGGTACACCGGTGCTCGCACCGGCCGGCAGTACGCACTGCCGGTGCAGTACGCCGAGGACGACGACCGCCTCGTCATCTGGCCGGGGCACCCCGAGGGCAAGCGGTGGTGGCGCAACCTGCGTACCCCGTCCACTGTGGAGGTGACGGTGCGGGGGCGGCTCCGCTCCGGGCAGGGCCTGGTCCTGGACGCCGCGGACGGCGGTCATGCGGCGGCGCTGCGGGCGTACCGGACCCGGTTCACCCGCGTCCAGCCGGCGTCCGAGGACCCGCTGGTCGTCGTCCACCTCGACCCCGAGCAGCCGCCTCACCGCGGGAGGCCGGAGGCGGGGGGCTCAGGCGGGGTCGCGGACCGATCCGACCAGCCGGGTGCCCGCGGGCAGGCCGGCGACGGGAGCGTCGTCGGTGACGGCGAGCGCCATCACCTCGGTGCCCTCGGCGCGCCGGTCGACGAGCGTCGGTACGCGCAGGTCGAGCGTGCGCACCCCCGGGTCGAGGTAGGTGAAGAAGACCGGACCCGCGGCCGACAGCGGCACCGGGGGCGTCGGCAGGTCCCAGATGCCGTGCTCGGCGAGCCAGTCGGCCGACAGGTCCGCGGTGTCCACCTCACGGCCCAGGCCCGGGTCCGGCGCCACCGCGGCGAGCGGGATCCACACGCCGATGTCGCTGGGCGCCGAGAGGACCAGCCGCCAGGCCAGGTCGCGGCCCTCGACGACGTCAGCCGCGACCGGCCGTACCGTCACCGTCGGCGTGGGGTCGTCGTCCAGCACCGTCGCACCGCCGGTGTAGTCGCCAACGCAGACCCCCCGCAACGCCTCGATGGCGACGACGTAGCGCAGCTCGTCGGAGTCGTCGCGCCGGTCGCCGCTGACGGGGACGGCGACGTCGACCCGCCGGGCCCCCACCGGGACGTCGGCGACGAAGGTGCGCGGCCCGTCGTAGCTGAGCGGGTCCTGCACCGAGATCCAGACCCGCCCGGCGGCCCGGCCGGAGCCGGAGCCGGAGACAGTCAGCGGCACCTGCACGACGTGGTCCGCCGACCCCTCGGGCACGCTGATCCGGCCCACGTCGACGCGCGGCAGCCGCAGCGCGGGCGCAGCGCTGGGCCCCGGGGTCCAGCCCCACGCGTCCAGCAGCCACAGCCGCCCGGTCCCGGACCGGGGCAGCAGCTCCAGCCGGGCCAGCGCACCGAGGTCGACACGGCTCGTGTGCATGGCCGCGCCACCGAGGGGCAGCCGGACGTCGCGTGCCCAGTACTTGCCCTCGAGGCTGGCGCCGCCCTCCCGGGCGCCCGGCAGCCCGCCGAGGTGGACGTCGGGAAGGGTGACGGAACGGCCCGTGGTGTCCACCAGGCGGACCCCGAAGGTCGCCCCCTCCCGCGGCGGGCTGACGACCCTGAGCTCGAGCGCCTGCGCACCGGAGAGCGCCGCCCCGCGGCCGAGCGGCAGGCGGGCCACGCCCGTCGTGCCGGACCAGGACACCGCGACCGCGTGCCGGCTGGGCTCACCCGGCGCCCCGTACACCGGGAGGAAATGGGGGGTCGTGCCCCACCCCGCGTCGGGCGCGCAGCGCCGCTGCGTGCGCTCCGTCTCGGCCGTCTTGCACACCGTGGCATCCACCGCGCCGCGGGCGGCCACCTGCAGCGCCCCCGTGGGCACGAGCAGTGGGGTGCGGCGTCCACCTAGGGCCTGGGTGAGCACTCGAGCCGACCCTGCCGAGGCGGCCCGGACCCGCGCCCCGTCCAGCAGCGGCCGTGCCGTGGCGTCGTCGGCGACGAACACCGCGGCCGCGGCGGCGGTGTAGGTGGCGCCCACCTGACGCTGCTGGGCGGCGGTGAGCCGGTGGGCTGACCCGGTGCCGCAGACCCGGTCGGTCGGGTCGGGCCAGTCGTCCTCGGCGGGGGCCGCCGCGCTGCCCGGCGTCCACTCGGCGTTGAAGTAGTTGTGGTTGGCGCCGAGGACCAGCACGGCACTGCGCAGCGCCGGGTCGGCCCCACCCTGCCGCGCGGCGTCGAGGTAGGCCTGGCCCTGCAGGTCGAAGACGTCGCCGTCGCAGTAGGGCAGCAGGACGACCACGGGCACGCCAGGTGCCGGGTTCTGGCCGAAGGCGGTGGGGGCGATGTGCACGACACCGCGCACGGTCCAGGGCACCGGGTCCCCGGTCGTGCTGTCCAGGGCCGCCCGGTTCATGCCCTCGCCGCCGCGCGAGTGCCCCACGAGGAGCACCCGGCCGAGGTCGGCCGGCGGGGCCGTCCGGACGACGGCGGGGGCCGTCGCGCGGGCTGCCGCGGACGCCGACCAGCCGGCCCACAGCTGCAGGTGGTGGCGGACCAGCACGGCGCGGGCGGCCGCCCCACCGTCGTCCAGGAGGCCGTCCTGGCCGTTGACCCCGTTCGCGGCGACCGAGACCGTGACGTAGCCCTGCGAGGCGAGCAGCTCCTGGGTCTGGAGGTAGCCGCGGTGGCTGGGCACGGGGGCGTACCCGCGCGGGCACGGCCACTCGCCGGTCGACTCGCCAGCGGACTCACCGGCAGCGGAGTAGCAGGTCGTGTGCCGGCCGTGCAGGAACAGTGCCAGCGGCCGCGGCCCTGGGGCGCCGACGGGGGCGACGACGACTGCCTGCACCTCGACGGGAGCCGGCAGCCCCGGCACCGCCAGGTCGGCGAGGCGGTACTCACCGGCGGTCGTCGACCAGGTCCCGGGGGTTCCCGGGTCGGCGTCGAGCACCTCGGCGGTCGCAGCCTCGGCGAGGAGCCCCTCGGGGACGACTCCCTCCGGCACCACGGCTGCCGGGTCGGCGTCCAGGCGCCGGCCGGCGGCGAGCACGCCCAGGCCCGACCAGTCCACCCCCGGGTCGGCTGAGAGCCGGCCCGGCACGGTCACCGTCACCGATCGCCGGTCGCGGGAGAGCTGCCCGAGGCCGAGCGGCTGCTCGCCGAGGACGACCTCGATGCGCGCC
>JALOLN010000077.1 GCA_025455945.1 Actinomycetes bacterium | reverse complement strand
GGCACGTCGACCTCGCTGCCGTCCTTGGTGAGCTGGACTGCGGTGACACCGGGCACGGTGGTGACGCTCAGGACCGCCAGCGCCACCGCCAGGGCAAGTTGCTCGGGGTCCGGCACGTCGTCGAGGCCGCTGAGCAGCAGCCGCGACGCTGAAGGAAGCGCGGTCCCCTGCCCGGCCGAGCGATCCCGGTCGTCCGGCCCCCGCTGCAGCTCGTCCCGCACCGCCTGGACCAGCGTGGCCGGCTCCGCCTCGTCACGGTCCAGGGGGCGGGGGCCGAGCACCAGCCGGCCCTCGGCGTCGAGGAGGGCGGCCTCGCACGCCTGGTGGCCCTCGTCCTCCAGCCCCAGCCCCAGCGCACGACGGATCGCGTCGTCGTCCTCCAGGACCAGGACCGTGCCTTGGGTCACCCGTCCATGATGCCCCGCTGCCTCGGCTGCTCCGTCCCGGAGAACTGAGCCGTCCCAGGTCGTCATGAGATCTCAATGAAGACCCGCTGACCGCTGCAACACAACGGCTCGAGAGTGGGGGAACCCCAGTCGGAGTCAGGAGGACCGATGCACGGCACCCCCACCCAGACCGCCGCCATCCAGCTGGACCGCGACGACCTCACGCCGGGTGTGCTGGCGCTGCAGGAGGCTGCCCGCGAGGTCACACTGGGCGGTTCCCGGTCGGTGGTCGTGGACGTCAGCCGCCTCGACCGGCTGCCGAGCACGTTGATCGCCGCCCTGATCTGGTCGTCGCGGCGCTGTCGGGTTCGTGGCGGTTCCGTGGTGCTGCACGGGGCCCAGCCCTCCGTCGTGGACCAGCTGGTGCGGACTGGCCTGGCGCCGCTCGTCGAGCGGACCGGTTCCGGGTGGGGCGATACCCGGGTGCGGGAGCTGCTTCCCGCACCCCGCCGGGCGCCTCAGTCCCTCGTCGAGGAGGCGACAGTCGGGTCCTGGCACATCGCACAGCGTGCCCATGAACCGGGGCGCGTTGACCGCCAGATGACCGCCAAGGGCGTCCGCCTGGTGGTCCAGGACGTGGAGCAGATGGGCGGGCCCGACGACCCTGGCCGGCCGGGCTCCGCCCTGGTCGTGCTGCTCAGGCCCGGCGGGCACGCCTTCGTGACCGCGACTGCGGCGCCCCCCGCCATCCATCTGCCCGGGGCTGCGCCGGCCCGCCGCGTCCCGGCGGCCGAGCCCAGCAGCGGGGACACGGTGCTCCTGCGCGAGGACGACGTCCTCTTGCTGTGCTCGCCGGCCTACCTCCACGACCCGCCGGAGCCGCTGCGTCGGCTCCGCTCGGCGGTGGAGGCACCTCGGCGCGACCTGGCCGACCTCCTGGACGACGAGCGTCCGGGTGCGGTCGCCCTGGTGCGCCGGATGGCCTGAGTGAGGGTGGCGCCCGGAGGTGCAGCGGTGTGGTGGCCAGGGGCGGGGTCGAACCGCCGACCTTCCGATTTTCAGTCGGACGCTCGTACCAACTGAGCTACCTGGCCGGATCGCTCGCGAGCCCGAGGTCGCTCGCACCGATCGGCTGAAGCCTACCTGGTCGCCCCTTCATCCTCAGCGGATGAGGTGCGCCGTCGCGGTCCACTGGCACCCTGGGCGTGCTTGAGTAGGGCTCGACATCCGCAGCGGCGTCCAGAGAGGCCGGGTGAGTCCGTGTCCCGACGTGTTGCGGCTGTGGTCGCACTGCTGAGCGTCCTCGCCGGCGCCGTCCTGCTCGTCGTCTCCTCCGCCTCGAGGTTCCCTCGGGGCCTGGTCGCGATGGGCCTGCTGGTGCTCGCGGGTGCGGCGGGCTGGGCCGGGCTGGTCCGGCGGGGCAGGTCGCGACACCTGCTGTGGACACTGGCCCTGCTGGTGCTGGTGGGCTCCGTCGTGGTCCTCCTCGTGGACGGCGTCGAGCCGGCCGGGCTGCTGGCGATCGCTCTCGTCGCGGTCGCGGTCTGGGCCAGCAGGAGGGCGTTCTCGGTGCACCTGCGCCTGCCCACGGCGGTCCCGCCCAGGCGCGCGGTGGTGGTCTACAACGTCAAGTCCGGCGGCGGCAAGGCGGTCAGCAACAACCTGGCCGAGGAGGCGCGCAAGCGGGGGATCACCCCCCGGGAGTTCCAGCCCGGGGAGGACTGGGAGCAGGTGGTCCGGGACCTCGTGGCGGACGGGGCGGACGGGCTGATGGCCGCGGGCGGCGACGGCACCCAGGCGCTGGTCGCCACGATCGCGGCCGAGCACGACCTGCCGTTCGCCTGCATCCCGGCCGGGACGCGCAACCACTTCGCCCTCGACCTGGGGGTCGACCGCGACGACGTCGTGGGAGCCCTGGACGCCTTCGTCGCCGGCGGGGAGAAGCGGGTCGACCTCGCGGAGGTCGGGGGCCGGGTGTTCGTGAACAACGTGTCGCTGGGCCTGTACGCCGAGGCGGTGCAGCGGGAGGGGTACCGCGACGCCAAGATCCGCACGATCCTGGACACCGTCCCGACGATGCTGGCCCCCGGTGGCGCCGAGCGCAGCCGCGACCTGCGGTGGACCGGGCCGGACGGCGCCCCGCAGCGCTCGGCCGCGGTGATCCTCGTCTCGAACAACGTCTACCGGCTCGGCCGTGTCATGGGGTCGGGGACCCGACCCCGGATGGACGCCGGTCAGCTGGGGGTGGCGGTCATGGGGGCGGCGACCGGGCCGGACGGCGGGCGCCGTCGCGCGCTCCTGGAGTGGGCGACCCCGGAGTTCGTCATCGACTCCGACGGGGAGGTCCCGGTCGGGGTGGACGGGGAGGCGCTGGTCATGCCGACGCCGTTGGTGCTCCGGACCCGCCCGGGCGCCCTGCGGGTGCGGATCGCCCCCCAGCACCCCGGGGCGTCACCGTCGGCGGCGGCGCCGACCGGGCTGCGGGACGCGGTTCGTCGACTGCTGCGGATCGCCGGTGGCGCCGACCCGGCGACGCTGGGCGCCTAGAGCGACCCCGACGGGACTCGAACCCGCGACCTCCGCCGTGACAGGGCGGCGCGCTAACCAACTGCGCTACGGGGCCTCGGTTGGTACGAGGCGCTTGGTGCCCCCAACGGGATTCGAACCCGTGCTGCCGCCTTGAAAGGGCGGTGTCCTGGGCCGCTAGACGATGAGGGCTAGCCCCGTCGGAGACTCCGGAAGCATAGGGGACGCGTCGGCAAAGCACCAAAGCGCCCGCGAGCCCCGCCCCCGCCCCCTCCCCCCAGAACGTTGATCATCGGCTAGTCGGGTCTATGGCTGGCGCAGAACCCCGGTTGGCCGATGATCAACGCGTACGGAGGCGAGGCGGGGCGGGCGGCGAGCGGCGGGGACAATGGGCGTGTGCAGGGGATGTCGGAGGGGCGGTTCGACGAGCTCGTCGGCCTGGCGCTGGACTCGATCCCGGCCCGGCTCGCCGCCGCGATGGAAAACGTCGTCGTGATGGTCGAGGCCGAGCCCCCGGACGACGAGCCGGGGCTGCTCGGCCTGTACGAGGGCATCCCGCTGACCGAGCGGGACGGCTGGTACGCCGGCGTCCTGCCGGACCGGATCACGGTGTTCCGGGGACCCATCCTGCGCCGGTGCCGGACCGAGGCCGAGGTGGTCGAGGAGGTCCGGGTCACCGTCGTGCACGAGGTCGCTCACCACTTCGGCATCGACGACGACGAGCTGGACGAGCTCGGCTACGCCTGAACCATCCCGGGCTGGGCCCACAGGTCGACCCGGCGCGCTGCGAGCAGGGTGCGCAGCTGCGCGAGAGGGGCGGGCGGCGCGGCCAGCCTGCCCTGGACGGCGTCGCAGCCGAGGTCGCGCAGCAGGTCGAGCTGGGCGAGGGTCTCCACGCCCTCGGCCACGGACATCCGTCCGGTGGCCCGGCAGGCGTCGAGGACGGCGCGCACGATCGAGGCGTCGGCTGGGTCCTCGCAGATCGTGCGGACGAACGAGCGGTCGATCTTGACGACCGAGATCGGCAGCCGTTTGAGGTAGGCCAGCGACGAGTAGCCGGTGCCGAAGTCGTCCACGGCGAAGCGGACGCCGAGCCGGCCGAGCCGCTTGATCTCGGCGGCGACCGCCTTGGTGTCGGCCAGCTGGTCCTCGAGCAGCTCGATCCGCAGCGCCGTCGGCGGCAGCCCCGACGCCGCGAGCAGCGTGGCGACCTGGTCGCCGAAGCCGGGGTGGCGCAGCTGGTCGACGGGGACGTTGATGCTGAGGCTCAGCCCGTCGTCCGCCCAGCTCAGTGCGTCGGCGATCGCCCGGCGCAGCACCCAGCCGGTGACCAGCCGGCCCAGGTCGGGCTGGGAGCCCACGCCGAGGAACTCCTGCGGCAGCAGCAGCCCGCGGTCGGGGTGGTTCCACCGCAGCAGCGCCTCCAGCCCGTCGAGGCTGCCGTCCACCCGGACGATGGGCTGGTAGTGCAGCACCAGCTGGTCGGTCTCCACCGCCAGCCGCAGCTCGGTCTCCAGGCCCAGCTGCTCGCCGTCGCCGAGGCCCGGGGGGCCCTGGTCGATGATGTACCGGGCCCGACCGCCGTGCTTGGCGCGGTACATGGCGGCGTCCGCGGCCCGCAGCAGGTCCTGGGGCGGGTCGTCCGGGGTCAGCGGGGTCACGACGCCGACGCTGGCCGTCACGACGACCTGCTCGCCGCCGATGTCGGTGGGGATCCGGACCGCGTCGAGCACCCGCTGGGCGACCCGCTCCAGCTCGGCCCGGTCGTGGACCTGCTCGCAGACCACGACGAACTCGTCCCCGCCGAGCCGGGACACGGTGTCCGTGGCGCGCACGGCGTCGAGCAGGCGCTGGGAGACCGTGGCGAGCAGCTCGTCCCCGGCGTCATGGCCCAGGGAGTCGTTGATCCGCTTGACGTGGTCGAGGTCGAGGAAGAGCACGGCGACGTCACGGCCGTCGCGCTTGCTGCGGGCCAGCGCCTGGCCGAGCCGGTCGAGGAGCAGTCGCCGGTTCGGCAGCCCGGTCAGCGGGTCGTGCAGGGCCTGGCTGATCAGCCGCTCCTCCGCCTCGCGGCGCGCCGTCACGTCCTCCAGCGACGACAGCCAGAAGACCCCGCCGTGGTCGGCGACGCGCGTCGTCGCCACCCGGCCCCAGAACGCGCTGCCGTCGGGGCGCAGCAGCAGCCGCTCGACGCGCAGGACGGGGATCTCCTGCCGGATCACCCGCTCCCGGTTCAGCACGACGTCGGCCCGCTCGTCCGGGTGGACGACCTCGTCGTACGTGGTGCCGAGCAGGTCCCCACGCGATCGGGCCAGCAGCTGGCAGAGAGCGTCGTTGACCTCGATGAAGTGGCCGTCGTCGTCCAGGATGGCCATGCCGACGGGGAACCGCCGGAACAGCTCGCGGAACCGCCGCTCGTTGCGGCCGGTCCGGGCGACCGGCGCGACCGTGCCGACGACGAGGCAGCGGCCGGCGACGTCGACCCGCTGGGCGTGCGCACTGATCATCGCCCCGCCGCCGCTCCGGTAGACCTGCCCGCTCTCGCCGCCCGCCGCGGCGAGGCCCCGCCAGGTCGCATCGACGGAGGCGCGGTCGCTGGCGTGGACGGCGGCGAGCAGGTCCGCGTAGGTCGTGGCCGGCTCCGGGACGCCGTGCAGCTCGGCGACCGCGCCCGACCAGGTCACGACGTCGGTCGCCGGGTCCCAGGTCCACAGCCCGGCCACAGTGGAAGCATCGGCCCGCGGACGGGGGAGCACAATCCGCCACTCAGGGCAGCCAGGAGACATTTCCGGCGAGGGCCCGGTAGCCGAGGAACGCGACGATGTCGATGAGCGCGTGGGCGACGACCAGCGGCGCGGTCCGGCCCCAGCGCTGGTAGAGGCGCGCGAACAGCACCCCCATCGCCACGTTGCCGACGAACCCCCCGACCCCCTGGTAGAGGTGGTAGGTGCCCCGCAGGACGGCGCTCACGGCCACCGCGCGCCAGGGGCTCCAGCCGAGCTGCGCCAGCCGGTGCAGCAGGTAGCCCGCGACCAGCACCTCCTCGAGCAGCGCGTTCATCACCGCCCGTGCGACGAGGACCAGCGGGGCCCACCACACCTCGCCCAGCCCGCTGGCGGACACCCGCAGGTTCACGCCCGCCCGGTAGGCCAGCAGGTAGAAGACCAGCCCCGCACCGCCGACGACGGCGGCGAGGACGGCGCCGCGCCGGGCGTCGCGCCCCGGCTGGGACAGGTCGAGGCCCAGCGTCCGCGCCGGCCGTTCCCCGCCGACGCTGAGGAAGTGCCAGGCGAGCAGGACCGGGACCAGCGTGAAGCCGATCGCGAGCACCTGGTAGGTCAGGTCGAGCAGGGGCCGGGGGGAGTAGGAGGGGTTGAGCGGCGCCGTGGAGTCGGCCAGCCGTCGTCCGGCCGTGAGCGCGGCGAGGAAGCTGACCGTGGCATAGACCGCGCTGCGGCCGAGGGACAGCAGGAGGACCAGCCACACCTCGCGGACCATCGCCCGCCGTGCCGTCGGCTCCACCCGGTGGACGCTACCCGGCCACCCGGCCCGCAGCCCTCAGCGCCCGATGATCAAGGAGTTGAGCACCACTCCACGGCTGGCGGGTGGTGCTCTATTCCTTGATCAAGTAACGGGTGGCGGGGAAGGGGGGCGGGGCGGCGGGCCTACGCTGCTGGCCATGGAACTCGAGGTCGGCGGCTGGTCCTTCTCCGCGCACGCGTCCGGGCCGGACGACGGCGTCGGCGTGCTGGCGCTGCACGGCTTTCCCGAGGGCGCCCGCTGCTGGGACCGGGTGTCGGGCCCGCTGGCGGCGGCCGGCTGCCGGGTCGTCGCCCCCGACCAGCGCGGGTACTCCCGCGGCGCCCGGCCGGACGCCGTGTCGGCGTACGCGCTGCCGCAGCTCGTGGCCGACGCGGTGGGGTTCCTCGACGCCCTCGGCTGGCGGAGCGCGCACCTGCTCGGCCACGACTGGGGGGCGATCGTGGCCTGGACGGTCGCGGCCCGGCACCCGGAGCGGGTGCGCTCGCTCACCGCGGTGTCGCTGCCGCACCCCCAGGCGTACGGCGCGGCCCTGCGGTCAGACCCGGTGCAGCAGCGGCTGTCGGGGTACCTCGGGCTGTTCCGGGCGATGGACGGCAAGGCCGAGCAGGTGCTGCTCGCGGACGGGGCGGCCGCGCTGCGGGCGTTCTTCGCCGGGTCGGGGATGGGGGAGGCGGAGGTGGACGTCCTGGTCCGGCCGTTGCGGGAGCCGGGCGCGCTGACGGCGGCCCTGGCCTGGTACCGCGCGATGGCACCGGAGGACTACGCGGAGGTGCCCGCCGTCAGCGTGCCGACGACGTACGTGTGGGGGACCGCCGACCTCGGGGTGGCGCGGGCGGCCGCCGAGGGCTGCGCCGCCTGGGTGGCCGCGG
Organism: Actinomycetes bacterium; assembly: GCA_025455945.1. Lineage (GTDB taxonomy): Bacteria > Actinomycetota > Actinomycetes > Prado026 > Prado026 > Prado026. The sequence continues at coordinate 1,316 of JALOLN010000077.1, read as the reverse complement.
GCTATCGCTTCGTCGAGCTCGACGGCGTCAGCCACTGGGTGCCCGAGGAGGCCCCGGACCAGCTCGCCGAGGCCGTCCTCGCCCGGGTGCGCGCCTGACCCGCCGGGCCTGCCGCCGTCAGAGCACGCGCCGGTAGACCTCGAGGGTCTGCCGGGCCACCGCGTCCCAGCCGAACGTGGTTACCGCCCGCTCGCGGCCGGCGCGTCCCATGGCCCGAGCCCGCTCGGGGTCGGCCACCAGCTCGTTGACGGCCTCGGCCAGCCCGGCCTCGAAGCCGCGCGGCTCGCCCTCCTCGTAGTGGACGAGCAGCCCCGTCTCCCCGTCCACGACGACCTCCGGGATGCCGCCGATCCGCGTGGCGACCACGGCCCGCGCGGCCCGCATCGCTTCGAGGAGCACGAGGCCGAAGCCCTCCCACCGCGAGGGCAGCACGAACAGGTCCGCGGCGGCCATCAGCCGCGGTATGTCGCCCCGGTAGCCCGCGAACCGCACCCGATCCGCGACATCGAGGCGCGTGGCGAGATCGCGCAGGGCCGCCTCGTCCTCGCCGCGTCCGGCGACGAGGAACCGGAGCTCAGGCCGGGCCTCGGCGAGGAGCGAGGCCGCACGGACGAGGTCCGTGAGCCCCTTCTGCTCGGACAGGCGGGCGACGGTGAGGGCCACCGTCGCCTCCGCCGGGAGGGCGAACTCGCGCCGGACGTCCGCGCGGGCTTCCGCCTCCGGCGGCGCGGGCGAGTCCTCCGGTGGCAGGCCGTGCCGGATGCGCACGAGGTCCGCCGGCGCGAGCGAGAGGGTCCGGACGAAGAACCGGCCCACGGCGTCGGACACGACGACGGTGCGATCCGCGAGCTCCGCCGCCGCCCGCGCCGCCACCCGCAGCCCGGGGTGGCGGAGGTAGCGGTCCTCGTTGTGCTTCGTGGCGACGACGAACGGCACGCGGGCCAGCCGCGCCGCCACCGCGCCGACCACGTCGGCCTTCATGAGGTGGGTGTGGACGATGTCCGGCCGCACGGCGCGGCAGAGGTCGTGGGCCCGGCGGAAGACGGGGGCGTCGAGGAGGCCCCGCAGGCCGAGCCGGTGCACCGGGATCCCCGCCATCTCGTAGCGCTCCGCGAGGCCGCCGGCCCCCTTCAGGTACGCGACCTCGCAGGCGAACCGCTCCCGCGGCAGGCGCGAGATCACGTGCAGCGTCTGCAGCTCCGCCCCGCCGGGGTCGAGCGTCGTCAGGATGTGGAGGACCCGGATCATCGGATTGAGACGGCTACGGTACCGGTCCGGCACGGCGTTTTCCACTCCGCGCGGCCCGCCGGACCCGG
>JALOLN010000076.1 GCA_025455945.1 Actinomycetes bacterium | reverse complement strand
TCGGGGCCTACCCTCGAGGCGTGCGCACCCTGGCCGGCCGGTACACCCTCGAGGATCGGGTCCTCGACGGGGCCGGCTGGTCGTACTGGCGGGCCGTCGACGCCACGCTGCGCCGGGCGGTCGGCGTGGTGACGGTCCCGCCGGGGCACCCCCGGTCCACCGACGTCGCCGCCGCCGCGCGCGCGGCCGCCGACGCCCAGGACCACCGGCTGCACACGGTGCTGGACATCCTCGAGGACGACGGCGGCGGCACCAGTCTCGTCATCGAGTGGCTTCCCGCGACGGACCTCGACCGGCTGCTCACGGAGGGGCCGCTGCCCGACGACCAGGCGTGCGCCACCGTCCGCGAGGTGGCCTGGGCGCTGGCCACCGCGGACAGCCAGGGCCTGCACCACGGGGTGCTCTCGCCACGCTGGGTGCTCCGCTCGGACGAGGGGCGGGTCCGGGTGATCGGGCTGGAGACCGCCGCCGTCCTCGAGGACGCCCCCCGCGGCAGCGCCGACTCAGCCGCCGACGCCGCGGGCCTCGGGGCGCTGCTCTACGCCTGCCTCACCGGCCGCTGGCCGGGGCCGCCGGAGCGGTCCAGCCTCCCGCCGGCACCGACCATCGGCGGCCGCCCGGTGCGGCCCCGGCAGGTCCGCGCCGGCGTCCCCGACGCCCTGGACGACGTCGCGGCCCGGGCCCTCGGGCTGGCCGGGCGCGGCGAGCCGCTGCGCACCCCCGCCGAGGTGGCCCGCGCCCTGGAGGCGGCCGGCGCCCGGGTGCGGCGCACCGCGGCGCCCCCCGACGCCGACGACGGCCCCGGTGCCGCCACGGACGCCCCGCCGGCTCGCCCCGGCCGGCGCCCCACGGCCACGGGGGTTGCCGCCACCCTGCTCGCCGGGGCCGTGCTCGTGGTCGCCACCGCGGCCGGGCTGCGGACGGTCGGCGTGGGTTCGACCGCCCCGCCACCGGCCCCGAGCCCGACGGCTGCCAGTCCCAGCCCCACGGCGCTGGGGCGGGCCGTCACCGTGCTGTCCGTGCGAGACTTCGACCCCGACGGCAACGGGGAGGAGAACCCCGACGAGGCCCCGCTCGCCGTCGACGGCGACCCGGGCACGGCCTGGCGGACCCTGCGCTACACCCGGCCCGAGCTCGGCGGGGACAAGCCCGGCGTCGGCCTGCTGCTCGACCTGGGCCGGGTGACCCAGGTCGGCGCCGTCCGCCTCGAGCTCGTGGGCCGCGGCACCTCGGTCGAGCTGCGGGCCGCGAGCTCCGAGAGCGAGGCGTCCGCGGACTACATCGCCGTCGCCGGGGCGACCGGGGCCGGGGACCTCGTCACGCTGCGCCCCGACCCGGCGGTGCAGGCCCGCTTCCTGCTCATCTGGCTGACCCGGCTGCCGCCGGAGGGTGACGGGTTCCGCGGCGGCGTCGCCGGCATCGAGGTCATGCGCGGCTGACCCCCGTAGGCTGAGCGGTATGTCCGACGTCGAGGCGACGGGGGTCCGGGCGCTCGACGACCGGGCGCTGCTCGCGGCCCACGTGGCCGGCGACCCCGACGCGTTCGGCGAGCTGGTCCGCCGGCACCGGGACCGGCTGTGGGCGGTGGCCCTGCGCACCCTGGGCAACCCCGAGGACGCCGCCGACGCCGTCCAGAACGCGCTGCTGTCCGCCTACCGCGGCGCCGCCTCCTACCGCGGGGACGCCGCGGTCACCACCTGGCTGCACCGGATCGTCGTCAACGCCTGCCTGGACCTGGTCCGCCGACGCCAGGTCCGCGCGAGCGATCCCCTGCCCGAGGACGACGCGCACGCCCCCGCCGCCCCCGGGGACGCCATGGCGGCCCGCGAGACCGCGATCGTGGTCCAGCAGGCCCTGCTCACCCTGCCGGTCGAGCAGCGGGCCGCCCTCGTCCTCGTCGACGTCCAGGGCTACTCCGTCGAGGACGCCGCGGCCGTCCTCGGGTGCGCGGTCGGCACCGTCAAGAGCCGGTGCTCCCGCGGCCGGGCCCGGCTGCTCCCCCTGCTCGCACCGCTGCGGAACCCGGATGCCGCACCCGGCGTCCCACCGGTGCAGCGCCCCGCATCCGGACCGGCGCAGGGAGGTGACCCGAGGTGACGCAGCACCACGACCCGGTGCACCCCGAACCGGGTGACCTCGAGCCGCTGCCGCACCTGTCCGACGACGACGACCACCTCGTCCGCGGCATGCTCGCCGAGCTGGCGCCGGTCACCATGCCCCCGGACGTCGTCGCCCGCATCGAGCAGGCCCTGGCCGCGGAGCGCCCGCCGATCGCCGCCGCGGCCGCCCCCACCCCGGGACCCGCCGCCACGGTCACCCCGCTCGCCGCTCGCCGCCGGTGGGCGCCCGCCCGGCTGCTCCAGGCCGCCGCGGCGGTCGTGCTCGTCGGTGGCGGCCTCGTCGTCGCCGTCAACGCCGTCGGCTCCGACGAGTCCGGTGGTGCGGCGACCGCGCTCGACGGGGGCCGCTCGGGGGCCGCGCCGGAGGTGCAGGTCGACACGGTCTCGGCGTCGGGTCAGCAGTACACCCAGACCGGGCTGACCACCCAGGTGGCCGCCCTGCTGGCTGGTCGCGAGGCCTCGGCCAGCCCCCCTGCGGCGGCCGCCGCCCTGGTCCGGGACGAGGACCGGCTGGCCAGCTGCCTGGCGGCGCTGGAGATGGGTCTGGACGACGTCGTGGCCCCCATCGCCGTGGACGCCGGCAGCTACGAGGCCCAGCCCGCCGTCGTCGTCGTGCTGCCGGCGCTGGACGCCGGCCGCCTGGACGTCTTCGTCGTCGAGCCGGCCTGCTCCACGGCCGACGCGCGGCTCATCGTCTTCCGCAGCATCGACCGGCCCTGACACGGGCCGCGGAATGCGGCCCACCTAGGATCGGTTGCGCCTACCGGGTGCCGTCTCCGGCACCACTCAACGATGTCCCTCGTGGGAGCGCCCAGCGTGAGCAACGACGTCCGCAACGTCATCGTCATCGGGTCCGGGCCGGCCGGGTACACCGCCGCCGTGTACGCCGCGCGGGCCAACCTGCGCCCCCTGGTCTTCGAGGGGTCGGTCACGGCGGGCGGCGCCCTGATGAACACCACGGACGTCGAGAACTTCCCGGGGTTCCCCGACGGGATCCTCGGCCCGGACCTCATGGACAACCTGCGCAAGCAGGCGGAGCGCTTCGGCGCCGAGCTGGTCGCAGACGACGTCACCGCGGTGGACCTCACCGGTGACGTCAAGCGGGTCACCGACGGCGCGGGCGCCGAGCACCTCGCGCACACGGTCATCCTCGCCACCGGCTCCGGCTACCGGGAGCTCGGGCTGCCGGGCGAGAAGCGGCTGTCCGGGCACGGCGTCTCGTGGTGCGCCACCTGCGACGGGTTCTTCTTCCGCGACCAGGACATCGCCGTCGTCGGGGGCGGGGACACCGCCCTCGAGGAGGCGACCTTCCTCACCCGGTTCGCCCGCTCGGTGACGATCGTGCACCGCCGGGACGCGCTGCGGGCATCGAAGGTGATGCAGGACCGGGCCTTCGCCAACGACAAGATCCGCTTCGCCTGGGACAGCGTCGTGACCGACGTCCTGGGCGAGGACAAGGTGAGCGGCGTGCGGGTGCGCAACGTCACCACCGGAGCGGAGTCGACGCTGGACGTGACCGGCCTGTTCGTGGCCATCGGCCACGACCCGCGCAGCGAGCTCGTCGCCGGCCAGGTCACCACCGACGCCGAGGGCTACGTCGTCGTCGACCACCCCTCCACCCGCACCAACCTCGCCGGCGTGTTCGCCTGCGGGGACCTCGTCGACCACCACTACCGGCAGGCCGTCACCGCCGCGGGCACGGGGTGCGCCGCCGCCCTGGACGCCGAGCGATACCTCGCCCAGCTCGACTCCTGACCACCGACCGCGACCCGACCGAAGGAGCCCGCCGTGGGAGTGCACACCCCCGCCGTCACCGACGCGACGTTCGACCAGGAGGTGCTCAAGAGCGACCTGCCGGTCGTCGTCGACTTCTGGGCCGCGTGGTGCGGGCCGTGCCGGGCCGTGGCACCGATCCTCGAGGAGATCGCGGCCGAGCACGCGGCCCGGCTCCGGGTCGTCAAGCTCAACGTCGACGAGAACCCGCGCACCGCCGCGTCCTACGGGGTGACCTCCATCCCCACGATGAACGTCTACCAGGGCGGGGAGCTGGTCAAGCAGATCGTCGGGGCCAAGCCGAAGGCGGCCCTGCTCAAGGACCTCGCCCCGTTCCTCGGCACCTGAGCGTCGCCGGGCCCTCGGCGCGGGTCCGGCGACGGTGGGGGGCACCGCGCCGGAGGTAGCATGCCGTGCCCGCCTTCGGAAGGCCTGCCCATGTCCTCGCCCGTGTACCGGCTCGGTGACCGCGGCCCCGCCGTCGCCGAGATCCGGGCCCGCCTGATCGGCCTCGGCCTGCTCGCGGTGGCTGGGGCGGCGGACACCGCCGGCTTCGACGAGGCGGCCTTCGACCCCGCGGTCGACCAGGCGGTGCGGGAGTTCCAGCAGCTGCGCGGGGCCACCGTCGACGGCATCGTCGGCCCGACCACGTGGCGGCTGCTCGACGACGCCCGGTGGCGCCTCGGCGACCGGGTGCTGTGGTACGCCCCGAGCCACCTGCTCACCGGCGACGACGTCGCCGCGCTCCAGCGCCGGCTGCTGGACCTGGGCTTCGACCCCGGCCGCATCGACGGGATCTTCGGCCGGCAGACCGAGGCGGCCCTGCGCGAGTTCCAGCGCAACGTCGGCGTCGCCGTCGACGGCACCTGCGGCCCGCTCACCTTCGCCGCGCTGGACCGGCTGGCCCGCACCGTCGTCGGCGGCACCCCGGCCGCCTGGCGGGAGGCCGAGCTCATCCGGCGTCGCGGCCCGACGCTCGCCGGCAAGGTCGTCGTCCTCGACCCCGGCCACGGCGGGCGGGACCGCGGCATCGTCGCGCACGGGCTGGCGGAGGCGACCGTGGCCGAGGACCTCGCGGCCCGGATCGAGGGCCGGCTGGCCGCCACGGGCGTGAGCCCGTACCTGACCCGCGGCCGCCTCGGCCCGACCGACTCCCCGCCGGACGAGGCCGGTCGGGCCGACCTGGCGAACACCCTCGGCGCCGACCTCGTGCTCTCCCTGCACTGCGACGGCGCCGCGTCCGCGGCACCCAACGGTGTGGCCACGTACTACTACGGCAACCGTGGTCTCGGGGTGCACTCGGTCGTCGGCGAGCACTTCGCGGACCTGCTCAGGCGCGAGCTCGGCGCCCGCACCGACCTGCTCGACTGCGGACACCACGGCAAGACCTGGGACCTGCTCCGCCGGACCCGGATGCCCGCGGTGCGGCTGGAGCTCGGCTACCTCACCCACGCCCGTGACGCCGCCCGGCTGGCCGACCCCGGGTTCCGCGACGTCGTGGCCGAGGCGGTGGTGGCGGCCACCCAGCGGCTGTACCTGCCGCCCGAGGAGGACGCGCCCACCGGGACGATCCGGCTGCCTGACCTCGTGGGCTGAGCGCGCCGCGCGCGTCGGTCAGGCGCCGGGCTCGGGCCCGATGCGGCGCACCCCCACCGGCGCCGGCTGGATGGACCCCAGCAGCTTCTCGATCGCGCCCTCGACGTCCGCGCGCCAGGACACCGTGCTGCGCAGGTCCAGCCGCAGCCGGGGCGTGCGGGGGTGGGGGCGCACAGTCTTGAAGCCCACCGCGAGGAGGAAGCCCGCGGGCACCAGGCAGGACAGCCCACCCACGCCGCCACCCTCGCCGTCGCTGCCGACCCTGCCGAAGGCCTCCAGGCCCCGGATCCCGCGGGTCGCGAGGTCCTTGACGACGGCCTGGACGAGCATCCGGCCCAACCCGAGGCCGCCGTGGCCGGGCCGCACCTCGACGCTCGCCAGCAGCGCGGCGTCCGCAGCCGGCGGCCCCGTCGGGAACGCCGCCGAGCGCGGCAGCAGCGCCGGCGGGGCGTACAAGGCGTGCCCGACCGGCTGGTCGTCGACGTAGGCGATCCGACCGCAGGACCCCCACTCGAGCAGGACGGCGGAGACCCAGGCCTCCTTCTCGGCCGCGGCCTCGCCCGCGGCAGCGGCGCGGGCGGCCCGGACCGGGTCCAGCTCCCAGGCGACGCACGACCGGCAGTCCGTCGGCAGGCCGTCGAGGGTGTCGAGGGTGAGCGGGCCGATCCGGCGGGTCACGGGCACGGGGGGCTCAGCCCTCCCCCCCGGTGGTGCTGTCCGTCGGCAGCACGGCGTGCCCGTCGGTCGCCGGCCGCGGCGGGCGGTAGCTGCTCGCCGTGCGGCGCCGTGGCATCACCAGCTCCGCCGCGAAGGCCACCGCCGCCCCGAGCACCAGGCCCAGCAGCACCCAGCGCAGCCACCTCATCCGCCGCCTCCTCGCACCGTGGGTGGGTCGTGACCGGGGGATGCGCCCCGGTGCGGGACAATCGTCCCGCAGTGCCCCGTCGGCCGCCAGGGTGCTGCGCAGCCGTCACGAGGAGGTGGGTCGTGGACGTCGGGTCGCACGGCTCCCGGCTGGACCCCTGGGTCGGCTCCTACGCCCGCCGGGCGGCGACGATGACGGCGTCGGAGATCCGGGCCCTGTTCGCGGTGGCCTCCCGGCCCGAGGTGGTCTCCCTCGCCGGCGGCATGCCGTTCGTGTCGGCCCTGCCGCTGGACGCCGTCAGCGGCACCATCGCGCGGCTGGTGACCGACCGTGGCGCCGCCGCCCTGCAGTACGGCTCCGGGCAGGGCGAGCCGCGGCTGCGCGAGCAGATCGCCGGTGAGCTGATGCCGCTGGTGGGCGTCGCCACCCACCCCGACGACGTCGTCGTCACCGTGGGCTCCCAGCAGGCCCTCGACCTCGTCACGCGGGTGTTCTGCGACCCCGGCGACGTCGTGCTCGCGGAGGCGCCGTCGTACGTCGGGGCGCTGTCGGTGTTCGCCGCGTACCAAGTCGACGTCGTGCACGTACCCATGGACGACGAGGGCCTCGACCCCTCGGCCCTGAGGGCGACGCTGGACCGGCTCGCGGCCGAGGGCCGACGGGCCAAGCTGCTCTACACGATCCCGTCCTTCCACAACCCCGCGGGCGTCACCCAGGGCTCGGCCCGGCGGGCGGAGGTCCTCGCCGCCTGCGTGGCCGCGGGCGTGCTCGTCCTCGAGGACGACCCGTACGGCTTGCTCGGGTTCGACGGGGTGGTGCCCCGGGCGCTGCGCGCGGACTCCGAGGAGGGGGTGGTCTACCTCGGCTCGTTCTCCAAGACCTTCGCCCCCGGCCTTCGGGTGGGCTGGGCGGTGGCTCCCCACGGCGTCCGGGAGAAGCTCGTGCTGGCCGCCGAGGCGTCGGTGCTGTGCCCCTCGGAGTTCGCCCAGCAGGTCGTCTCGGCGTACCTGTCCGAGCAGCCCTGGTGGGACCAGGTGAAGGGCTTCCGTGAGCTGTACCGCGAGCGCCGCGACGCGCTGCTGCGCGAGCTGGCCGCCCAGCTGCCCGAGGGCACCCGGTGGACCGTGCCCAGCGGCGGCTTCTACTCGTGGGTGACCCTCCCGGACGGCCTGGACGCCACCGCCATGCTCCCTCGGGCGGTCACCGCGCGGGTGGCGTACGTGCCGGGCACCGCGTTCTACGCCGGGCCGGCCAAGGCCCTCGGCCGCGCCTCGCTGCGGCTGTCCTACTGCTTCCCCGAGCCGGAGCGGATCCGGGAGGGGGTCCGCCGGCTGGCCACCGTCGTCGAGGCCGAGCTCGACCTCCAGGCGACGTTCGGCCCCTCCCTCGGGGTCAGGGCGCGGGGTGCGGTCGAGGTCCCGGGGCCGGAGACGGCATGACCCCGGCGGCGCAGGGAGGCGGGCCAGCGATGGACGGTCGGGTCGTGGTGCTCGCGGGCGGGCTGTCGCACGAGCGTGACGTGTCGTTGCGGTCGGGCCGCCGGGTGGTGGAGCTGCTGCGGGACGCCGGCGTCGACGCCGACCTGCTCGACGTCGATGCCGGGCTGCTCGCCGACCTGACCGCCCACCCCCCGCGCGTCGTCGTCCCGCTGCTCCACGGCGCCTCGGGCGAGGACGGCGCAGTCCGGGACGTCCTGGAGGTGCTCGGCCTGCCGTACGTGGGCTCACGCCCGGCGGCCTGCCGGACGGCCTACGACAAGGCCGTGGCCAAGGCCGTCGTCAGTGCGGCCGGGCTCGACACGCCGGTGTCCGTGGCGCTGCCGCACACGACGTTCCGCGAGCTCGGCGCGGGGGCGGTGCTGGAGGCGATCGTGCACCGCATGGGCCTGCCGCTCATGGTGAAGCCCACCCGCGGCGGTTCCTCCCTCGGCGCCGGCGTCGTACGCGAGGCCGGCAGCCTGCCCGGTGCGATGGTCGGCTGCTTCTCCTACGGTGACACCGCGCTCGTGGAGCGGTTCGTCGACGGCGTCGAGGTGGCCGTGTCGGTGGTCGACACCGGGTCCGGGCCGACCGCGCTGCCGGCCGTCGAGGTGGTCCCCGACGGGGGCTTCTACGACTACCAGGCCCGGTACACCGCCGGCGCCACCGAGTTCTTCGCACCGGCCCGGCTCGAGGCCGCGGTGGCGGACCGCTGCGCCGAGGTCGCCCTCACCGCCCACCGGGTGCTCGGCCTGCGCGACCTCTCCCGCAGCGACCTCGTCGTCGACGCCGACGGCCGGGTCTGGTTCCTCGAGGTCAACGTCGCCCCCGGGATGACCGAGACGTCGCTGTTCCCGCAGTCGGTGCGGGCCGCCGGGCTCGATGCCGCCG
>JALOLN010000285.1 GCA_025455945.1 Actinomycetes bacterium | reverse complement strand
ACGAACCGGCAGCACGGGTCGTGCGTGTCGAGGTCGCAGACCACCCATCCGCCGCCGTGGTACCAGACGACGAGCGGTCCGGGCCGGCGGGCGCCCTCGGGGATGTACAGCCGGGCGTCCAGCGGCCCGGCAGCGCCGTCGACCTGCAGCGGCTGGGCGACGACCCCCGGCACCGGTCGCCCGGCGAACTGCGCGGCCTCGAGCCGGATCGACTCACGGGCCTGCGGCACCGGCAGCTCCTCGAAGGAGGGCCCCGGCTGGGTCGCCATCAGCTTCAGCAGCAGCTGCACCTGGATGTCGAGTGGACCGTGCTCGCCCTCGACCTCGCGGCCGGCGATGAGCCGTTGTGCGGGCGCGGGCAGGCCGGCGAGCGTACGGACGAGCCGCGCCTCGGCGCGCTGGCGGGGGGTGAGGACGACGGGGGCAGGGGGCATGGCGGCCAGTATCGCGGGTCCGCCTCGTCGTCCACAGGCAGAGCGCCCAGGTTCGTCGTCCACAGGGGGGCGGCGGGGGGATGACGCGGGCGAGGACCGGCGCGACCCTGGAGTCGAACAGATGTTCGACACCCGGGAGGGGGTGCGGGGCGTGGAGCTCGCCGTGCGGGCAGCGCTGGACTTGCTGCTGACCGCCCCCGCGTCCGCCTTCGAGGTCGGGCCGGGCGAGGGTGCGGAGTCCGCGCAGGTCGCGCAGCTGCTCATCGAGCGGCTGTGCGCGCTGCGGGCGGACGCCGTCGCGGCAGTCGAGGCGGAGGGGGCGTGGCGGACCACGGGCGCGACGTCGGTGGGGGCCTGGACGCGCGACGCCCTCGGGCTCACCGGCGCCGAGGCGGGCACGGTGGTGCGCACCAGTCGGGCCGTGCACTCGGCACTGCCCCTGACCCGTGAGGCGCTGTGGGCGGGCGCCCTCACCTGGGCGCACGTCACCACGTTGGCCCGTCAGGCGCTGGCGACGCCCGCGCGCCGGGCGGCGGTGGCGGAACCGGGTGGCGAGCGCACGCTGGTCGAGATCGGCAGGTCCGTGGCGCCGCACGACCTGCGCCAGGTCCTGGCCTCGTGGGCGCACGGTGTCGACGCCGCGGGCGTCGTGGCGGAGGAGCAGGAGCTCTTCGCCCAGCGCCGGGTGACTCTGGCCTCGACGCTCGACGGCATGTGGCACCTCGAGGGCCTGCTCGACCCGATCGGCGGGGCGGCGCTCGCAGCGGCACTGGACTCCGTGGTGCGCGCCGGGCTGGGGGCGGCCGGCGAGGAGCGGACCGTTGTCCAGCTGCGGGCGGACGCCCTGGTCGACCTGGCCCGGGCGTCGCTCGACGCCGGTGCCGTGCCGCGGGCCGGCGGGATCCGCCCGCACGTGCTGCTCCACATCTCGTCCGACACGCTCGAGGGCCGGCCTGGCGCGCCGCCGGCCGAGCTCGGGCCGGGCCGGCTCGCGCTCAGCGGCGTGCTCGCCCGCATGCTCGCCTGCGACGCCACGGTGACCCCGGTGGTCTGGACGCCGACGGGTCGGGTCCTCGACCTGGGCCGCACCACCCGGAGCGTGCCCCCGTGGCTGCGGCTGGCGGTGATCGCCCGCGACCACGGCTGCGTGTTTCCCGGGTGCGGCCGGGCCGCGATCTGGTGCGACTGCCACCACGTCGTGTGGTGGTCCCGTGGCGGTGAGACGTCGCTGGCTGGGCTGTGCCTGCTCTGCCGGTACCACCACCGGATGGTCCACGAGTACGACCTGGCCATCACCCACAGCGCCGAGGACTCCGGATGGCAGTTCACCTTCCCGGACGGGACGCCGATGCGCGGTCCACCCAGCCGCTGGCGTGGCCAGGGGAGGCGTCGGCGGAGCGGAGCGGAGGTGTCTTGTGCGGGCTGTGAGTGAACGGGGCGGTCAGGGCAGCAGGCCGAGCAGCCAGCGCGGCCCGACGACGTCGACCCGGGTGGGGCCACCGGGGCGGCCCAGGTCGGTGAGCCGGGCGCGCAGGCCACGGTCGGCGGTGACCGCAAGGACGGTCGTGCCCTCAGCCACGAGCCGGGCTGCGGCCTCGGTGAGGACGTCGTCCCCGCTGCGGCCCTGGCCGCGCGGGGTGCGGAGCACGGCGACCCAGACTGGGTCGGGGACCGATCGGGCGGCGCCCTCCACCACGGCCACCACGCTGCCGATGACCCGCGCACCACCGTCGGGCCCTCGAACCGTGGTCGCGCGCAGCCCTCCGAGCGCGTCGAGGAGCCGGGTGGCGGCGCCGCCCCGGTCGTGCCACCAGCCGTCGGGGCGGCTGCCCACCACGTTGGCCGCGTCCACCAGCAGGGTGGTCGGTGCGGCGCGGACCTGTGGCCAGGTCGCCGCGAAGCCCGGGTGCAGCGGGCGGTCCGGCACCTCGTCGACGGTGAGCCACACCAGCTCGACGCTCTCCCGGTTGAGCGCGGTCGCCAGTGGCGCCGGGGTGTCGGCGTACACGGTGGTGTACGACCAGCCGCCGTGGTCGTCGACGAAGGTGTGCCGGGTCCGGAGCCGGTGGCCGTCCAGACCAGTCTCCTCGACGACCTCGCGCAGGGCCGCGCCCACGACGTCCTCGTGGCTGTCCCGCGCCCCACCGGGCAGGCCCCAGGTGCCGCCGTGGTGGCTCCACTCGGCGCGGTGCTGGAGCAGGAGGCGGACCACACCGGCGTCGTCCACCGCGTGCAGCAGCAGGCCGGCAGCGCCGTGCACGCCCCAGTGCCGGTGGCCGCGGCGGCACTCGACCCAGCCGTTGCCGTCCCCGTCCACCGTCCTTGCGTATCACGTCCGGTGGCGTGGCAGCGGATAGCCTCGGGCCATGTCCGGCCCGGCGCTGCGCGAGGTGTGCGGGATCCGCTACGTGCTGCCGCTGCGCGAGGGCGGGTCGCTGCCCGG
>JALOLN010000284.1 GCA_025455945.1 Actinomycetes bacterium | reverse complement strand
GTAGCCGGTGTCACCGGCACGCACCGCGGCCTCGAGCGCCGCCACCACCTCCGGCGCGGGCAGCACGTCCATCTCGGCGACCCACAGAGGCAGCACGTCGGGCCCGAAGTGCTGCCACTTCAGGGAGGCGCGCGCCCGCAGCTGTGCCTCGGTGAGCACCTCGAACGGCGGCGTCGGCATGGCACCCATCAGCGCCCAGGCATCCCGGAAACTCCGCCCGACAGCGCCCGGCGCAGGGCGTCATGCGGCAGTGCCAGGGCCGCCCGGCCACGGTGCCCGATCGTGTCGGTCGCGTTGAGCAGCGCGTCCAGCACGGCCTCCTCGGTCGCGTCGACGGCCGCCTCGAACAGGGGGTCGAGGGCCTGGCCCCCGAGCGCCGGGGTCGCCGGCTGGGTCCCGCGTGGGGCCCGCAGGCCCACGGAGACCCCGAGGAAGATCTCCCCGGAGCCGTGGTGGGCGGTGGAGCCGGTCCGGGCCAGGCCCAGCCCCACCCGCCGCGCCAGCCGGGCGCAGCCGGCCCCATCGACGGGGGCGTCGGTGACCACGACCCCGATGCAGGAGCCGGCCGGCGGGGGTCCCCCCACCGCACCGGCCGCCGCGGGTTGCGCGGACCCGGTCCCCGGCAGCTCCCCGCTGAGGCCACCCCGCCCGAGGATCCGCCCGACCGGGACCCCGGCCACGGTCAGCCGGTCCCACTGCCCGAAGTTCGTCAGCAGCAGCACGGCGACCACGTGGCCGCCGACGACCCGCGACGCGGTGCCGATGCCGCCCTTCCAGCCCAGGCAGAGCATCCCGGTCCCGGCCCCCACCGCGCCCGTGCGCGGCCGGACGTCCGAGCCGATGCAGGCGCGGGCAGCCTCGCGTGCGGCCACCACGTCGGCGTGCTCGACCTGCATGGACCCCGCCGAGCTCAGCCACGAGTCGTCGCACTCCCCCACGACCGGGATCACCACGTCCTCGGCCACGGCCGGTTGCTCGGCCAGGGCGATCCGGCACGCCGCGTCGTAGACCCGGCCCAGCTGCATCGTGGAGGTCAGGTAGATCGGCGTCTCGACCAGGCCCCACTCGCGGGCCGACTGCCACCCGGTCATCTCGCCCGCGCCGTTCAGCACGGCCCCGCCGGCCGCAGCGGGTCGCGCCCACAGGTCGCCGCCGAGGTCGAGCACGCTCACGCCGGTGCGGGCGACCCCGCGGCCGTGCGGCGGGGCTGGCTCGTCACGGACCACCGTGGCGTGCCCGAGCCCGACGCCGGGGACGTCCAGCACCGAGTTCGTGGGGCCCGGTGGGAGTCCACCGATGGCCAGGCCGAGGTCCGCGATTCGCGCGTGCGTGGTGCCGGGCATGGGGTCGAGCATGCCGCACGCCGCCGTGGCACGCCGGCGTCGGCAGCGATCTGTGCCGGGATCGCGCGCCCAACGGTGATCGAGGGTCAGCGCGAGTCGCAAGCACGCGAGTGTTCCCGGCACACGCCGCGGGTGGGTGACAGGGGCGGGGTCGGCGCGCGGCGGGGCGGGGTCGGCGCGCGGCGGGGCGGGGTCGGGGCGCGGCGGGGCGGGGTCGGGGCGCGGCGGTTGGCAGGATGGGCCCCGTGAGCCCCACCGTGGCCGACGCGCCCATCCCCTTCGTGTGGCATCCCAGGACCCGCCGGCATGTGCCCTCGGCCGAGATCTGGCTCGGCGTGCGGACGCCGGGCACCGAGGTCGTCGAGCGGGTGGACGTGATCCGCGACGCGCTGATCCGGGCCGGCCACCGGGAGGTGACTGCCCGCGATCCGGACCGGCACGCGCTGCTGGCCGTGCACAGCCCCGAACTGCTCGAGCACCTGCGCACCATCCACGACGCGTGGGCGGTCGGCGGGTACGCGACCGACCCCGGCCAGGACCGGGTGGTGCCCTACGTGTTCCCCACGGTGGGGATGCTCGGCGGGCTGCCGGCGCGCCGGGCTGCCGCACCGCACGCCCGTGCCGGGCAGTTCTGCTACGACACGATGACCCTGATCGGGCCGGGCACCTGGGACGCGGCGGAGGCGGCCGCCGGGGCGGCGCTCACCGCGGTCGACCTCGTGGCCGAGGCCGCGTGGGTCGAGCACGAGGCGGGCCTGCCCCGCGCCGAGGGGCCCGGGCAGGTCGTGCCCGGCACCGTGCGTGCCCCCATCGCCTACGCCCTGTGCCGGCCCCCGGGGCATCACGCCACACGTGAGGCGTTCGGCGGCTCGTGCTACCTGAACAACGCCGCCATTGCCGCAGAGGCGCTGCGGGCCCGCGGGGCCCGACGGGTGGCGATCCTCGACGTCGACGCCCACCACGGCAACGGGACGCAGACCATCTTCTACGGCCGCGGCGACGTCCTGTACGCGTCGGTCCACGTCGATCCCGGCGCCGGGTGGTTCCCGCACTTCATGGGGTTCGCGGACGAGACCGGGTTCCACGGTGGCGTGGGCACGAACGTCAACATCCCGCTGCCCCCACGGGCCGGCGACGACCGCTGGCTGGCCGCCGTCGAGGAGCTCGTCGGCGCCGCAGCCGCCTTCCACCCCGACGCGGTGGTCGTGTCCCTGGGGGTGGATGCGGCCGTGGAGGATCCCGAGAGCCCGCTACGGGTCACCCGCGAGGGCATCGCCGCGACCGGGGTGCTGCTCGGCGGGCTGGGCCTGCCGACGGTGGTCGTGCAGGAGGGCGGCTACCACCTGCGGACGCTCGGCGCGCTGGTGGCCGATGCGCTCGCCGGCATCGCCGAGGGGGCGGTGCGGGCCAGCCGCCGCTGAGGTGCCCTCAGGTCCGCGCGAGCCGGACCGCGGGGACGAACCCGGACCAGCGGATGAGCGCGAACCGCCCCGTGGGCACGGCCCGGGCCTCGGCGCGCACGCCCGCGGCCAGCCGCTGCGTGAGGTCACCGCGTGGGTGCTGGG
>JALOLN010000283.1 GCA_025455945.1 Actinomycetes bacterium | reverse complement strand
ACCGACAGCGCCCCGACGAAGAGCTCGTTGCCGGTGTCGCCCAGCTCGCTCTGAGCCGTCTCGTCGGCCGACACCGTGACCCTCCTCGCCTGAACTGAGGGCAGCGTCGACGACGACAGCCAAGGGGGAAGGGCCGGTAGAGGCGATGGCGACATCCACCGCCGACCGGCGGGTGCGGTCGGCCCCTCACAGCACCCGGGACAGCACCGGGACCCGTGTGACCACCAGGTGCGCCACCCCGAACGAGGCGGCGACGCCGGTGGCGACGAGGGTCAGCGCCTTGACCTCGGCCGGGACGTCGAGCGGTCGCAGCAGCAGCGCCAGCCCGATGAGGACCGGGCCCTGCACGAGGAACGCGCCGTACGCCGCGCGGGCCAGCGCCGCCCCGTGCGGCAGCAACGGCCGGTCGAGGTGGGCCTGGGCCAGCCCCAGCAGCCACACCGAGCCGAACACCGTGAGGGTCGCCTCGACGGTCACGAACGCTGCGGCTGCCACGGTGGGGCCGCCGAGCAGCGTGGCGGGGTCGACGTCCAGGGCCGCGACTGCCGCGTAGAGCCCGGCCGCCGCGGCCAGGCCAATCAGGGCCAGCACCCGGGCGTGCCGGCGGACTTCGCTCGGAACCTCGCGCGCCCACCCGTGCGGCGCGGCGAGCACCCCCACGGCGAACAGCCCCAGACAGGCCGGCCACTCCCACAGGTTGAGGTCGGTGGGGTCCTCCGCGCCCAGCGGCAGGACCAGCCGGACGACGAACGTCAGCGCCCCCACCGCCGCCACGAGCAGCAGGAGGTGCCGGGTGGCGATCCCGCCGGCCGGCCAGGGCCGCTCCGGCAGCCCACGGAGCGCCACCACGGCCGCGTACCCGAGGGAGAAGATCAGCAGTACGCCGACGAACCACAGCGTGCCGGTGTCGACGGTCAGCTCCGCCCAGAAGGACCCCGGCGCGGCACCCAGCGGGTGGTACAGCGCGTAGGTGAGCACCGGCCAGACCAGGCCGACGACGACGAGGAACGGCACCCCGAGCCGCAGCGCCCGGTCGCGCGCGAACCGGCACGGGCCCTTGCGCCGCATCGACGGCTCGCTCATCAGCCCGGCGACGAGGAAGAGCAGCGCGATGAGGAACAGCCCGAACGGGCCGAACACCACGGCGAACACGACCTCGGTGGCGGGGGCGAGGGTGGTCTCCTGGACGTCGGCGTAGGTCCACCACTCGTCGGAGCCCACGTAGCTGAGCACGGCGTGGATGGCGATGATCAGCCCGATCAGGCCGACCTTGAGGTTGTCCAGCCAGAGCACCCGCTGGGCGGCCCACTGCTGGACCGCGTCGTCCCTCAGCCGGGTCTTCACCGCACCCTCCCGAGGGCCGGGTCCCGGCGGACCAGAGCCAGCATGCTGCCGGGGCGTGACGCCACGCCTCCAGCGTGCCCGCTGGGCAGCGGCGCGCCAGGGGCGAAGGTCCGCGGGCACGAAGCGGGCGGGCGTGGTGCTCCGTCGCGGCGCGGCTGGGGCCCTTCACGTCACGGGCTGGTGCGTGCCGCCCTCAGCACGACGATCCCGTGGACGGTGCCCACGAACAGGTCCCCGGCCGGGCCGAGGTAGGCCGCGGCGTAGTGGTTGTTGCGGCTGAGTCCCGTGCCGGCCAGGCGGGTCCAGAGCACGTCACCGGTGGCGGCGTCCAGGCCCGTGAAGTACCAGGCGTCGACACCGAGCGCGCTGGCCGGCTTGGTGTAGGTGAGCACCTGGTCGCCCACGAGGGTGCCCTTGGACACCAGCGACGGGACGACCACTGTGGCGTTCTCCCAGGACGTCGCGCACGACCCGGTCGCTGGGTCGACCTCGACGCCGGCCAGCCCCGGCTCGCTGGTGTGCCCGCCGACGGTCGCCACGATCGGCGGGGCGTAGCCGTAGTTGTTCTCCACCACGAGGGTGTCGCCGAGCACGACGAGGGAGTTGTCGGTCGCCGAGCGTCCGAGGGCGAACACGGGGACCGTGCAGGTGATCGCACCGTCTCGGGTGTCCAGGACGAGGACGTGCATCCTCGGCTCGGCGTTGTCGGTGATCGCGACGTGGCGGCCGTCGTGGAACACCGTCGGGGTGGTGCCCGACGCGCGGTTGGTCTGGCCGGGCTTCTGGCGCGACCCGGAGTCGTACGCCGTGCGCCAGACGACGGTCGGCGTGCCGTCGTCGCCGGGGGTCAGCCGGTACAGCGCCGCGCCGGTGACGACGTACGCGCCCTCCTCAGCCACCGCCAGGGAGTTCTCGATGTCCTCCCCGTCGAGGGAGACCGCCCGCGGGGTGCCCTCGGGCGGCACCAGGCCGACGGTCCCGCGGTTGCCGACGAACCAGTACCCGCCGGCCCAGTCCGGGGCGAGCGACGTGATCCGCTCGCCGTCGGCGAGCAGCGCCGAGACGTCGACGGCGTCGTCCCGCTCGATCGTGTCGCCGTCCGCGGAGTAGGTGGTGATGGCCCCCGTCGAGTCGGGGACGACGATGCGGTCGCGGTCGTCGAGGACGAAGTAGCCACCGCCGGAGAAGTCGGTGGGGTCCGGGCGCCGGCTGCCCACCACCTGGGTGTCGATGACCTCGAGCGTCGTGGGCTCGACGAGGTGGGCGACGACGCGGGTGAGGGTGTTGCACAGCGTCCACAGCCGGCCACGTGAGTCGAAGGTGATCGTTGCGCAGTCGCCGCCGGTGAACAGCGAGTCGACCCGGCCCCCCCTGGGGTCGCTCGGCCCCGGGAGCGCGTAGGCGTCGGTGGCCCAGGAGTCGTTGTGGATCCCGCCCCACGGGTTGGCCGCCATGCCCGGGTTCTGCGGCGCCGGCGGGGCCGGCAGCACGAGGTCGACAGGGGGCGCCTCACCTTCGCCGTCCGTGGCCAGGCGCGCGGTCGGGTCGAAGGGGAGGGCGCGGCTGG
>JALOLN010000282.1 GCA_025455945.1 Actinomycetes bacterium | reverse complement strand
TCGCCGACGTACTCGATCGTCGGCGCCCCGGAGGGCGCAAAGCCGCAGGAGCTGGACTACCCGGACGACACGCAGCCCAACGGCCAGGCCAACAACACCTACTCCGGCAAGGGCGGGGTGCCAGTGGGGTCGCTGTTCGAGCGGCTGCTGTTCACCGCGAAGTTCCAGGAGGGCAACATCCTGCTCTCCGACCTGGTGAACCCGGAGTCGCGGATCCTGTGGATCCGTGAGCCGGTCGAGCGGATCGAGAAGGTCGCGCCCTGGCTCACCCTCGACAGCGACCCCTACCCCTCGGTGGTGGACGGCCGGATCGTGTGGATCGTCGACGGCTACACGACCACGAACGGCTACCCCTACTCCCGGCGGACGTCGCTCGGCGAGGCGACAGCCGACTCGCTCACCTCGACGCGGGCTGGCGTCATCGTCCCGGTGCGCGAGGAGGTCAACTACATCCGCAACTCGGTCAAGGCCACGGTGGACGCCTACGACGGCACCGTGACCCTGTACGAGTGGGACCAGACCGACCCGGTCCTCAAGGCGTGGCGGGCGGCGTTCCCGGGCACCGTGCAGGACTACGGCACGATCTCCCCGGACCTCATGCAGCACCTGCGCTACCCCGAGGACTTCTTCAAGGTGCAGCGCAAGCTCTTCGCGGAGTACCACGTCACCGACCCGCGCGCGTTCTACAGCGGCCAGGACTTCTGGAAGGTGCCGGACGACCCGACCGCCCCGGCGCCGGACCAGGCGCAGCCGCCGTACTACCTGACCCTGCAGATGCCGGGCCAGAGCGCGCCCGCCTTCTCGCTGACGACGACGTTCGCCCCGTTCAACCGGGACACGCTGGCCGCCTTCATGGCGGTCAACGCCCAGCCGGGACCCGACTTCGGCACGATCCGGGTGCTCCAGCTGCCGTCGAACACGACGATCCCCGGCCCGGGCCAGGTGCAGAACAACTTCGAGGCGGACCCGGACGTCGCCACGACGCTCTCCCTGCTGCGTCGGGGTGGCTCGGAGGTCGACCTGGGCAACCTGCTCTCCCTGCCCGTCGGCGGCGGCGTGCTCTACGTGGAGCCGGTGTACGTGCGCGCGAGCACCGGCCAGTCGTCCTACCCACTGCTGAAGAAGGTGCTGGTGTCGTTCGGCAACCGGATCGGCTTCGCCGACACCCTGCCGCAGGCCCTGGACCAGGTCTTCGAGGGCGACGCGGGGACCTCACCGCCCCCTGACACCGATGGTGAGCAGCCACCCGTGGACGACACCCTCGAGCAGGCGCTGGCCGATGCGGAGCAGGCCCTGACGGACGCCGACGCTGCCCTGAAGGCGGGCGACTTCGCCGCCTACGGAGAGGCGCAGCAGCGGCTGGCCGACGCGATCGCCCGCGCCGTGGCGGCCTCCGGGGGGACCCCGGCCACGCCCACCTCCCCGTCACCCGAGCCGACCGTGTCGGCCGCACCGGCGGTCCTGGGGTGATTTGCCCTGCCCGGACGGGGTGACCTATCCTGGCGGGGCCGACGCGGGGTGGAGCAGCTCGGTAGCTCGCTGGGCTCATAACCCAGAGGTCGCAGGTTCAAATCCTGCCCCCGCTACCAACGTAGGTGCAGGTCAGGGGCTTGATCGCCGAGCTTGGTGGTCAAGCCCCTGGTCGTTTGGGTCCCCAGCTGCTCAACAGCACCCACGCTCGGGAAGCCGTGGAGACCCGAGGACGAGATGTACGTGTGCACCGGCGGTCGCGCGGTCCTGCGTACCCCTCCGGGGACGCCGCCGTGTCACCTGGGGTGGTGGTGTACGTCCCTGCCGGTGAGGAGCACCGGTTCGTCGAGATCACCGAGGACCTGAGCCTGCTCGTCCTGTTCGCGCCGGCCGCCGAAGGCTCCCACGAAACCGCAACGGCGCCTTGATCATCTGCGGGGAGTGTGGGAGGCGTCGTCAGAGCAGCTGCTTCGGCAGCGGCGGAGCGGGACCTCGCCCGTCAAGAAGCTGTCGGCTCCTCGCCCGTCGACAGACCAGGACGAGGGGGCCGCGAATGCACCCATGTCCTGCTCCTCGCTGTGTTGAGGTGGCCGCCCCCGTCGCGGTGAGTCTGTTCCTCCCGACCAGGCACCGGCCACTCCTCGGCCAGCAAGGCGTAGGACAGCGAGTCCAGCCACTGTCCCGAGCGATGCAGCGACTCACGGACCGCGTGCGCCTCGCGTCGCATGCCGACGCGCTCCATGAGACGCCAGGAGGCGTCGTTGTCGAGGAAGCAGCTCGCCGCGACCCGGCGGACTCCGAGGTCCTCGAAGCAGTAGCGGATGAGCTCGCGCACGGCTTCGGTGGCGTAGCCGTGGCCGGTGTAGGCAGGGTCGAGGACCCAGCCGAGCTCGGCCTGCGCGCCGCGGGCGTCGTCAGCCACCTCCAGCTGGGCCCAGGCGTCCTCGCGGCGGAGCATGAAGTCGCCGATGACGTATGGGCTCACGCTGTGGGGCGCGCCTTCAGGGTGGTCCAGCTCGATGACCACGGTCGTCGCCAGCCGGGCGGGGTCGGTAAACAACGCGCGGTAGGCCCCGAAGTCGGCCGGGCAGCCGGTGAGCCACTCGTTGACGGAGCCGAGCTGCCGGAACTTCCAGGTCGGGTCGGCGTCGTCGGCCACTGCGGCCCGGAGGGTGAGGCGCTCGGTTCGCAGCGCGTGGGCGAGAGCGGGCCGGTGATCGAAGGCCGAACCAGCAGCCTCGGCTCCCTCGGCGGCGCGGAGCCCCAGCAGCGTCGCTCCGATGTCGCGCAGGCCCGTGAGCAGTCCGTGGAGCTGTGCCTGGTCGGCGACCGGGCCGGTAAGGGTCGTGGTGCCGTCGGGATCGCGGGTCATGGCCAGGCCGCCGAGCCGGCTGGACCAGTGGTCGTCGAGATGGCCGTCCACCCGGACGATGTAGCTCGT
>JALOLN010000281.1 GCA_025455945.1 Actinomycetes bacterium | reverse complement strand
GGACTCCCCCACCGCGAGCGCCACCGCCGGCCCGTCGGCGTCCGTCGGTCCGAGCACCCCCGCCTCCCCTGCGCCGAGCACCTCTCCCTCGGCCACCGGGTCGCTGGGCCCCTCGGAGTCCCCCACGTCGACGCCCTCCGAGACCGCGAGCACGCCGACCAGCCCGACGCCGACCCCGACCCCGACGGAGAGCTCCTCCGCGGAACCCAGCCCCTCCGCCACGCCGTCCCCGACGCCGACCCGCGTGCGTCCGGCCACGCAGCCCGCGGTCCAGTCGTCAGGGATCCCACTCGGGTCGGTCCTCATCGCCGTCGCGGTGCTGGCACTGGCGGCGCTGGCGGTCTGGGCCGCCTACCGTCGCGGCCAGGCCGCGGCAGCCGTCTCCTCCGGCGCCGGCCCGGCACCGTCCGCACCGCTAGCGCCGCCTCCGGGGCCACAGCCCATGCCCACACCGGTGGTGCCGAGCGAGGGGGTCGTCGACTTCCTCATCGCCCTGGGCGAGGCGATGATCGACTCGGGCGACCCGGTGACGCACGTCGATGCGAGCCTGCGGCAGGTGGCGGTCGTCAACGGCGCCGGCGACGCCGGGATCATCGTCCTGCCGACCGCGTTGATCGTCACGGTGGCGGGGACCGAGTCCGTGCACACCGCGGGGGCCTCGGCGGGCCGGGCCCGGCTGCGCCTGGACCAGATCGATGCCGTCTTCGAGGTGGTGCGGGCGGCCGAGCGCGGGCAGGTGGGTCCGGCGCAAGGGCTGGCCCGGCTCCGGGCGGCCCGCGCGATGCCGCCCGCCTCCAGCCCCCCGGTGCGCTTGCTCGGCTACGCCGTGCTGACGGTCGGCCTGGCCCTGATCCTGCGCGCCGGCTGGGCGGACCTGCTGGTGGCCGGTCTGCTGGGGGTCGCAGTGGGCACCGTGCTACTGGCGGGCGACCGGCTGGCCCCGCCGTACCAGGTCTTCCTCCCCGTCGTGTGCGCCTTCGGGGTCTCCGTGGCCGTCCTCGTGCTGGCCCGGACGTCGCTGGACCTCGGCGTCTTCGCGCCGCTCGTCGCGCCGCTCGTCACGTTCCTGCCCGGGGCGCTGTTGACCACGTCGGTGATCGAGCTGGCCACCGGCCAGATGATCTCCGGTGCCGGTCGGCTGGCCACCGGGGCGATGCAGCTCGTCCTCCTCGCGCTCGGCATCGTCGCCGGAGCCCAGCTGGTGGGGGTGCCGGCCACCACCGTCGTCGACGTCACCCCCGACCCGCTGGGGACGCTCGGCCCCTGGGTGGGCGTGGCCGTCTTCGGAGTCGGCGTGCTGCTCCACAACAGTGCGCGCCGCTCGTCGTTCGGCTGGATCACCTTCGTGCTCTACGTCGCGTACGCCGGCCAGGTCGTCGGCGGTCTGCTCTTCGGCGGGGTCCTGTCCGCGTTCTTCGGCGCCCTGGCCGCCACGCCAGCCGCACTGTTCGCGGCCGGTCAGCGGTCGGGGCCGCCCACGCTGGTCAGCTTCCTGCCGGCGTTCTGGCTGCTCGTCCCGGGTGCGCTGAGCCTCGTCGGGGTGACGAAGGTGCTCGGGGACGAACGGGTCGACGGGGTGACGTCGCTGGTCACCGCGGGCGCCACCATGGTGGGGATCGCGCTCGGGGTGCTGCTGGGCCTGGCCCTGGGGGGCGGCCTGGCGGTGGCGGCCCAGCGGGTCGGCACGCTGGCCGCCCAACGACGAGTGCGTCGCGTCTGACGTCCCTCCGTCGGCTCACAGCGCGCCGAACGGCTCACCGTCGGCGTCCAGGTCCAGTTCGTCCGCGCGCAGGACCGTGGAGAAGACGTTGACCAGGACCTCGCAGTCGCAGCAGAGGCCCCCGTTCGCCTGTACCCAGCGCAGCAGGCCGGGCATCCGGCGCGGCTGCGCGTCGCGCCATCGCTCGGTGAAGCGGTGGTTACCCGAACGGCCGAACGCGTCGAGCATCCGCAGCAGGTAGCAGCACAGGCACTCGCCCGGCGCGACTGCGGTGAGCGAGGCGCTCAGCTCGCGGACGGCGAGCTCGGCGTCGGTGACGTCCTTGGGGTCCCCCCTCGAAGAGATGAGGACCCCGTGGTACCGCGCTGCCCTGACAGTCCGGCGTCGTCGTCCTTAGGTCATCCACAGACGGCTACGGCCGCTCGATGCGCACCCAGTCGATCTCGCCGCCGAAGTAGTCGCAGGTGATGGTCACCTGGTTGCAGAACCCCTTGCCGCCGATGTAGACCGGCTCGCGGTTCGCCAGCACTCCCGTGTTACCGCGATTGATGCCGACGTACTGACCGTCCACGTACATCCGCAGGCCCTCACCGCGCTTGTCGAAGAAGCGCTCGCAGCGGACGGTGTGCCACTCGTCGTCGTCCAGGCGACCGGTGACGCCGTTGCCGTAGTCCTTGTAGTCCTGGTAGCGCACCGAGTTGCTGCCCGAGGGACCGCGGAACAGGCACGACACCTCGCCCTGCGGCAGCTGGAACTTCCAGTACCCGCCCCGGGCGCCCGCCTGGCCCTTCTGCACGATGTTCCCGTAGGGCCGGTCGGTGCGGTAGCGGAACTCCACCGCGTACGTCCCGGTCCCGGGGTTGAGGGCGTCGGTGTGCGGCACCCGGACGATGTGCTCGGGGGCGATCGCCTTGTTGGGCTTGTCGGCCTCGTTGAAGTCGTAGTAGGCGCCGTTGCGGATCACCGACAGGCCGTCCAGGGACGCGGTGATGCCGTTGCCCGACGAGTCGGCCATGGTGTCGTCGCTCTGGAGCTCGTTCATCTGCCAGTCCGCGACCACGACGGGGCCGTCCGTAGCGGTTGCCTGAACCGCGCCGACGACGATCGTGCTGAGCGCGAGAGCCACCACCGTGCTGATCCTGCCGAGCCCGGTCACAGCCCCTCCCCTCCCGGTCGGGCGGCGCTGGTCCCGCCGTTGGC
>JALOLN010000280.1 GCA_025455945.1 Actinomycetes bacterium | reverse complement strand
GGACGCCGTCGACGTCTACCTGCGCCTGCACCTGCTGTCGCACCGCCTGGTCCGCCCGCACGGGCTGCGGCTGGACGGGGTGTTCGGGCTGCTCGCCAACGTGGTGTGGACCAACCACGGCCCCTGCGCGGTCGAGGACTTCGAGCCGGTGCGGCTGCGGCTGCGCGCCGACGGCCCGGTCGTCGTGTACGGCGTCGACAAGTTCCCGCGCATGGTCGACTACGTGGTGCCAAGCGGGGTCCGGGTGGCCGACGCCGACCGGGTCCGGCTGGGCGCCCACCTCGCGCCGGGGACCACAGTCATGCACGAGGGGTTCGTCAACTTCAACGCCGGGACGCTCGGAGCGTCGATGGTCGAGGGCCGGATCAGCGCCGGCGTCGTGGTCGGCGACGGCTCGGACGTCGGCGGGGGTGCCTCGATCATGGGGACGCTCTCCGGCGGGGGGACGACGGTGATCAGCATCGGCGAGCGCTGCCTCGTCGGCGCGAACGCCGGCCTGGGGATCTCCCTCGGCGACGACTGCGTCGTCGAGGCCGGCTGCTACGTCACCGCCGGCGCCAAGGTCACGCTGCCGGACGGCGCCGTCGTCAAGGCGGCTGAGCTGTCCGGCGCCAGCGGGCTGCTGTTCCGTCGCAACAGCGTCACCGGTGCCCTGGAGGCAGTGCCCCGGTCCGGCTCGTGGGGCGGCCTCAACGCCGTCCTGCACCACAACTGACATGCGCCGCCTGCTGGCCGCCCCGGTCCTGCTGCTGCGGGGACGACGCGCAGTCGAGCCCGGGGAGACGCCACTGCCCTACGCCTCCGCCCTGGGGCTGCTCACCGCGGTGCTGCTCGGCGGCGCGCTCGTGGCCGTCGTCGTCGTCGCGGTCGTCGTCCCTTGGCCGTGGCTGCGGACCACCCTGCTGGTCATCGGTGCCGCCGCGGCGCTGTCGGTGCTCGCGTCCTGGTGCGCCGCCGTCGTCTACCCGCACGTGGTGGGGGCCGAGCAGCTACGGCTGCGTCAGGGCGCGTTCGGCTGGCAGGACGTCCCGCTCGACGCGATCGCCCGAGTCAGCCGGACCCCCCGCGTCTGGCGGCGGTCCGGCCTCGTCTCGGACGGGGAGGACGTCGGCTACGTCCTCAACGGACGTACCGAGATCGAGGTCGCGCTGGGGCAGGCCGTCCCGCTGCGGCTGCGCGGACGCACGCTGCACCCGGCGACCGTCCATCTGGCGGTCGACCAGCCCGCAGCGGCCATGCAGGCGTTCGGAGCGGCCCTGCGGGGACGGACCGAGCCGTGACGGGCAGGAGTCGGTACCGCGTGCGGGTCGCACTCGCCGGCGTCTGCGGCACCCTGGCCGTCGCGCTGCACCCTCTGCCGGCCGTCGCGGCGCCGGAACCGGACACCGGGCTGCTCGGCGCCACCACGGCCGCTGGGCTGCCGGCCACGGTCGTCGGGGAGCAGGACGTGGTTCCCCAGGCCCAGCAGCTACGGCTGGGCCGGGTCGGCGGCAGCGTGTCCCGGGTGGCGGGGCCCAACCGCTACCTCACCGCGGTGCAGGTCTCCCGGCGGTTCCACCCCGAGGGCGCCGCCGAGGTCGTCCTCGCCACGGGGTCGGCCTTCCCCGACGCCATGGTGGCTGGTCCCCTGGCGGCTCGGCTGGGCGCTCCCCTGCTGCTGGTGACCGCCGCGTCGCTGCCTGCCGCCGTCGCGGCCGAGCTGACCCGGCTCGGTCCGAGGCGGGTGACCGTGGTCGGCGGACCAGCAGTCGTCGGTGACGCCGTCCTGGCGGCGGCGCGGGCCGCGGCCGGCGGCAGCGCTGTCACGACCCGTCGACTCGCCGGCCAGGACCGCTACGGGACGGCCCAGCGGGTCGCCGCCACGTTCCCGGCGGGGGTCCCCGGAGTGGTCCTCGCGACCGGCGCCAACTTCCCCGACGCGGTGGCCTCGATCCCCCTGGCCCACGCGATGTCCGGACCCCTGGTCATCAGCCCTCCCACGGCGCTCCCGGCCGGCACCAGGGGCGAGCTGATCCGGCTCCGGCCGGCGCGACTCGTCGTCGCCGGGGAGGCCGACGTCGTCCCCGCTGCCGTGGCCGCCGCGGCCGGCACCGCGACCGGCCGGACCCCTGAGCGGGTCGCCGGCCGAGACCGGTACGCCACAGCAGCCGCGCTGGCCGAGTCGGTGGCCGAGATCCGAGCCCTCCGGGGCGTGTTCGTCGCCACGGGGCTCAACTTCCCCGACGCGCTCACGGCGGGGGCCGCGGCGGCCACGACCGGGTCGGCCCTGCTGCTCACGGCCCCCGGGTCCCTGCGATCGGCGGTCCTGGCCGCGGACGTCGCCCGGCTCCGGGGGGTCGGGCGATGGGTCCAGCTGGCTCTCGACGCGGTGGCGCGGACCAGGGCCCTGCCCGACACCGCCCACGCCGCGTACCTCAGGGCCTACCTCGCAGACAGCTACGCCCGGCTGTACGGGTGGGCGGACCCGGAGGTCACCGAGCAGCTGACGGCCATGCGGGCCAGCCGCCGGCCGGGCGGCGGCTACGGCCTCGACGTGGCCTACGACGCCTTCCACGACGGAACGGTCAACCCCACGTCGACGCGCTACCTGGTGACGATCACGGACCATGTGGGTCGCGCGCTGCTCGACGGCCTCGCCGCCGGAGCCGTGTCGTCCGTGGAGGTCGGGGACCTGGTCGACCGAGTCCTCGCCTGGCCCCGCACCACCGGGGATCCGGCGTGCCTGGCCTACTCCGACAGCCCCAACGACCGCCGCTGGTGCGTGTACAACGTCAGCTCGGGCGCCGGCTGGTTCCTGCGGGCGGCCTGGGACCTCGGGGTCAGACGCAGTGGCCAGCTCGAGCTCGCTGAGCTCGTCGCGGCGCATGACCGCGCGATCGAGGACGGGACGGGCTGGTGGCCATACTCGAACGCGACCCCCGGGGTC
>JALOLN010000279.1 GCA_025455945.1 Actinomycetes bacterium | reverse complement strand
CGGCCAGGACAGCGTCCAGCAGGTCGCCGCTGCCGCGGCCGTGCAGCGCCGAGACCGGGTAGGGCTCCCCCAGCCCCAGCGACCACAGCGCGGCGGCCTCCGCCTCCGCGCGCTGGTCGTCGACCTTGTTCGCCGCCAGCACCACCGGCTTGCGCGCCTTGCGCAGCACGCGGACGACGGCTTCGTCCTCGTCGGTCGCCCCGACCGTCGCGTCAACCACGAGCAGGACGGCGTCCGCCGCGGCAACAGCGATCTCGGCCTGCGCGGCGACCAGCGCCGTCAGCCCCTGCGCGTCGGGCACCCACCCGCCGGTGTCGACCACGGTGAACCGTCGGCCGCTCCAGGTCGCGTCGTAGGCCACCCGGTCGCGGGTGACGCCGGGGCGGTCCTCGACGACGGCCTCCCGCCGGCCGAGGATGCGGTTGACCAGTGTCGACTTGCCGACATTCGGCCGCCCGACGACGGCCAGGACAGGGGTCGGGCCGTGCGAGGGGTCCGGGGTCTAGCCCTCGTCGTCCAGCGCGATGGCGTGGTTGTCGTCTGCCTTGCTCATGCCACCTCACACCCCGTCCGGTCCAGGACCAGCGCCACGACCGCCTGGACCACCTCGGCCAGCGACAGGTGCGTCGCGTCGACCTCGACGGCGTCCTCGGCCCTGGTCAGCGGCGAGACGTCGCGGCCGGAGTCCAGCGCGTCGCGCCGCTCGAGGTCGGCCCGCGTGGCGTGCACGTCGTCGGTGTGCTCGAGCTCTGCGGTCCGCCGGCGCGCCCGCACGGCCGGGTCGGCGGTGAGGAACACCTTCACCGGCGCCTCAGGGACGACGACCGTGCCGATGTCGCGGCCCTCGACGACGATCCCGCCGGCACCGATCACCTGCCGCTGCAGCCGCGCCAGCCGCTCGCGGGCCGCGGGCACGGCCGACACCGCCGACACCGCAGCGGTGACGTCAGGGCCGCGGATCGGTGCGGCCACGTCGACGCCGTCCACCTCGATGGTCGGGCTGGCCGGGTCGGTGCCCGGGACGATCAGGGGCCGCTCGACAGCGACCGTGACCGCCTCCCGGTCGTGGACGTCGACGCCGTGCGCGAGCAGCCACCAGGTCAGCGCCCGGTACATCGAGCCGGTGTCGAGGTAGCGCAGCCCCAACCTGGCGGCCACACCCCGGGACACGCTGGACTTGCCCGACCCCGAGGGACCGTCCACCGCCACCACGACGTGGTCGAGGGCGGACGACGCGGCGTCGTCGGTCATCCGTCCTCCTTGGGGTTACTGCGCGGGCCTCCGCGAGGGTACCGGGGCGGTCAGGGGTGGACGGCCCAGCCGCGGCGGCGCAGGGCCTCCGCGAGCACCGGCGCCGCCTCGGGCCGGACGGCGAGCTCGAGCAGGCCCACCGGCTGGCCGGGCGAGTGCTCGATGGACACGTCCTCGACGTTGACCCCGGCGTCGCCGGCAGCGGCGAAGATGCGGCCGAGCTCGCCGGGACGGTCCGGCACGACGACCGGCACGATGGCGTAGGTGGCCGGCGTGCTGCCGTGCTTGCCGGGCAGGCGGGCCCGCCCGGCGTTGCCCCGGCGCAGCAGGTCGGTGACGGCGGCAGCAGCGTCGTCCGGGGCGGCGCCGGCCAGCACGGCCCGCAACGCCGCGAGGTCGTCCGCGACCGAGTCGAGGACACCGAGCAGGCGCGGTGCGTTCGCGGTGAGGATCTCGGTCCACAGCGCGGGGTCCGAGGCGGCGACCCGCGTGACGTCGCGGACCCCCTGGCCGGCCAGCCCGACGAGCTCCGGGTCGGCCTGCTCCAGCCGGGCGGCCATGAGGCTGGCCAGCACCTGGGGAGCGTGCGACACCAGGGCGACCGCCTCGTCATGGCGCTGCGGGCTCATCAGGACGAGGTCCGCGCGGCAGCGCCGGACGAGGTCCGAGGCGCGCTGCAGCGTCGCCGGCGCGGTGCTCGGGTGCGGGGTGAGCACCCACGGCCGCCCCTCGAAGAGGTCGGCCCGGGCGGCCCCGGCGCCGGAGCGCTCCCGGCCGGCGAGCGGGTGGCCGCCGACGAACCTGGTCAGGTCGAGCCCCAGGGTCTCGACCTCGGTCTGAGGCCTGGCCTTGACGGAGGCGATGTCGGTGAAGCTGCTGCTGGGATAGAGACGCTGCAGGCCGGCCAGGGCATCGGCGAGCGCCCGGGGCGGGACGGCCAGGACGACGAGGTCCGGGTCCGCGGGGGGCTCCTCGGCCCGGCCCGCGCCGAGGTCGACCGCGAGCGCGACGGCGGCGGGGTCCCGGTCCGCGAGGTGGACGGCGACGCCGGACTCACTCAGCGCCAGCGCCACCGAGGTGCCCATGAGGCCGGTGCCGACGACCAGCACCCGCCCCAGCGCAGCGGCCGGCGGGCTGGACGGGGTCGTGCCGGTGGTCACTGCGCGAGGTCGCGGCGCAGGACCTCGGCGCCGCGGAGGTAGACGTGGACCACCTGGTCCCTGGGGGTGTCCGTCTCGGCGTGGACCAGCACCCGCACCACCCGGGGCAGGGCCCCCTCGACGTCCATCTCCTGCGCGCACAGCAGGGGGACGCTGCCCAGGCCGAGGGTGCGCGCCGAGGCCGCGGGGAAGGCGGCGTGCAGGTCCGGGGTGCAGGTGAAGATCACGCTGACCAGGTCGTCCGGGGTCAGCCCGTTGCGGTCCAGCAGCGCCGTGACCAGCTCGACGACCGCCTCGGCCTGCTCGGCGGCGTCGTCAGCCGTCAAGCGGGTCGCCCCACGGATGCCGCGCACCGCCACCCCACCCCACCTCCCTGCTCCGACGCCACCCTAGCCAGCCGGCCGCACGACCAGCCGTTGCTACAGGCCGACCAGCTGGTAGAGCGCGCCCACCTCCTCGCGGGTCAGCGCGCGCAGCGTCCCGGGGCGCTGGTCGCCGAGGGCCACCGGCCCGACCCGGACCCGTACGAGCCGCTGCACC
>JALOLN010000278.1 GCA_025455945.1 Actinomycetes bacterium | reverse complement strand
GGCGGTCGCCGGGTCCCAGCGCAGGATCGCGACGGTGTCGAAGTCGGTCTGGCCGCTGGGCACCACGAGGGTCCCGTCGTCCATGAACGGCTTGAGCGTCTCCATCGCACCGTTGAAGAAGAACGTCGCGTTGTTGTCGTCCGGCGAGCCCGCGAAGATCTCGATGTTGAACGGGCCCTCGGGCGCGTCAGCGGCCTTGGCGCCCTCGAGGTCGGTCAGGCCCAGGCCGTACAGCAGCGCGGTGGCCTGCTGGACGCCGACCTTGAAGTTGTCGAACGTGGTGTAGAAGTCGACGTTCTCCGAGTCGCGGATGAGCCGGTCGTAGGCGATCACGGGGATGTTGTTGGCCGCGGCCTGCTCCAGCTGGCTGGTCAGCGCCGTGCCGTCGATCGCCGCGATGACCAGGGCGTCGGCCCCGTTGGTGATCATGTTGTCGATCTGGTTGACCTGCGTCGGGATGTCGTCCTCGGCGTACTGCAGGTCGACGGTGTAGCCCTTGGCCTCCAGCTGCTCCTTGACGTTGTTGCCGTCGGCGATCCAGCGCTCCGAGGACTTCGTGGGCATCGCGACGCCGACGGTGAGGTCGGCGGCCGGGGCGGCACTGCCGCCGGTCGGCTCGGCCGCGGTGTCGCCTGCGCCCTCGCCGCCACAGGCCGCCAGGCCCAGGACGAGCGTGGCGCCCGCAGCCAGCGTGAAGAACTTCTTCAGAACCATGCTTCCTCCTGTGAGTGCCCTGCGATCGCGCGGATGCCACTGGCACACGCTGGCTGCAGGGGTTCGATCGAGCCCGCGCCCAGTGCGGGGCGGCGCCCTCCCAGCGGACCCGGGCGCTGTGGCCCCGCGGTCAGCCTGCTTGCGCTTGCTCCCCCGGCGGGTGAGCAACTGGCCATCCGCGGCTTGTGCGCCGGGGTTGTGACCATGCGGGGATGTTAGCGTTAACACGTCTGGGCAACAAGGGTGTGTTACCGAATTGTTACCGTTCACAATCGTGTGCCCCTCGCGCGTGCGGGGAAGCCCCCGACGGGACGCCCGTGGTGGGCCCGTCCGCCCCTCAGCGCCGGGAGCCCCGGGAGCGCCGTGCGGGGGGCTGCGCCCGCGGCGGCGGGGCCGTGGTGGCGCGCACGACCAGCGTGGGGGCCACCTTGGCCGAACGCTCCGGGACCTCCCCGGCCGCCTTGGCCGACATCCCGGCGAGCAGCAGCTCGATGCAGGTCTTGCCCAGCTCCTCGAACGGCTGCCGGACGGTCGTCAGGGGTGGGGTGAAGTAGTCCGCGCCCTCGATGTCGTCGTACCCGACGATCGACACCCGGCCGGGGACCTCGACCCCGGCCTCGTCGAAGGCGCGCAGCAGGCCCAGTGCGAGCTGGTCGTTGGCCGCGAAGATCGCGGTGGGCAGCGCGTCGACCGGGTCGCCGCTGGCCGCATGCGCCAGCAGGCGCCGGCCGATCCGGTACCCCGCGGCCGACGTCCAGTCGGCGACGAGCGGGTCACGTTCCGGCAGCCCCCAGGCGGCGCGCTCGGCTCGCCAGCCGTGCACGCGCTCGACGGCGTCGTGCCAGTCGAGCGGCCCGGTGACGTGCACGACGTCGGCGTGGCCGAGCTCGAGCAGGTGGCGGGTCGCCAGGGCGGCACCGAGCTGCTGGTCGACCGAGGCGACGAAGAATCCCGGGCGCGGCCGCTCCCCCGCCGCCACGACGACGACGGGGACGCTGGGGCTCGCGGCCGCCCGGGCGACCTCCACGATGTCGGCCACCGGGGCGATGACGACGATCCCCTCGACCGCCTGGTCGCGGAAGTACTCGAGCGTCTCGGTCGTCGCCTGCTCCGAGGGCTCCGCGACGACGGCCAGGCTCACGTAGCGCCCGGCGTCCCTGGCGGCGGCGGCGACGCCCAGCATGGTGCTGGCCGGCCCGAGCCTGGGCTCTCCCTGCACCATGAGGCCCAACGTCTGGCTGCGGTTCGTGGCCAGGATCCGGGCCGCGGCGTTGCGCCGGTAGCCGAGCGCGTCGATGGCGGCCTGCACCCGTGCCCGGGTGTCCGGGCTGACATTGGGTCGGTCGTTGATCACGCGGGACACCGTCTGGTGGCTCACGCCCGCGTGCAGCGCCACGTCGTGCAGGCTGGGGCGGCGCAGCAGCGCCCGGCCCGCAGCGGCGGCGGTGTCGGCGACGGCCACGAGATCCCCCACGTCGGTCACCGGGTCAACCGCGCACGGCGGTGCGCAGGGCCGCGACGACGCGGTCGGCGACCGGGTCGTCCAGCGCGAACTCGTGGGTCACGTGACCGACCCGGACCCGCACGTGCGCCACGCCGGCGAACCGCTCGCTCGGAGCGGTCTCGATCCCCGCGACGCGCTCGAGCGGCAGCAGCGTGCGCGCCAGGGTGTGGATGGGCCGGAAGCCGGTCCGGTACGGCCGGCCACGGTGCAGCACCTGCAGCTCCGTGGCGCTGAGGATGAAGATCGCGCTCTGCAGGGCCGTGGGCCAGGCGCGGGCGACCGCGCGATCGATGGAGCTGCCGCGGACCGGCAGGACGACGTGGCGCCGCTGCACGCCGGCGGTCCGCATCGGACCCTCGTGGCTGACCCGCCGGAACAGCACCTGCAGCTCGCGCTCCACGTCAGGGGGCCCTGCGACGGAGGCCGACCGCGTCCCGGGCGGGGGGGCTGGCGCCGGCTCGATGTAGCGCTCGCGCAGCAGGCCCACGAGCTGGGTCATGACGTCGTTGGACGAGGCGTTGTACTTCACGCGCACGTCACCGCCCTCGGCGGCGAGCACCAGCCGGCCCTGGAGGTCGCGGTAGGGCACGTCGCGGAAGTCGAACCGGTGTCCCTGGCGCGTGAGGACGGTCACGTGGTCGGGGCCCACGGACAGGACGACGTCGTAGAGGTCCATGTCGGGGTTGGCGTCACGGCGCTCGATCTCGCGCGGGACCTTGATCGTCATGGCCGCGGAGGCGAGGTCGAGCGGGAACTCGCGGTACAGCTTCGGGATCTCGTCCTCGGTGCGGATCTCGTAGACCCATGGGCCGAAGGCGTCGTACTCGCGGGTGGACTTGCGCATCATGAGCACCTCCGCTCCGACGTCATCGCCGCTGCCCGTCGGCACGGCCACCTGTCGAATCGCGGATCCACGGGCAGTCCCGAGGAGCCACCACCATGTTAACGCTCACATGGTCGGACGCACAAGGCGCTTCAGTCCTGCGGCGGGCGCTGTCGCCGGGCCTGCGCCAGGCCGAGCACCCCGTACCCGGCGACGAGCAGCCCGATCAGGCCGATGAGCCAGTTCGCCCAGTTGGCGGTCCCCCCGCTGATCGGCCCCCACTGGAAGCCGACCACGGCCGCGCCGGCCACGATCTGCAGCGCGGAGGAGAACCACCACCGGTCCCGCACCGACTGCTGGTCGTCGGGGGCACCAGGGGCGTCGTCCGGCTCAGCCATGCGGCCAGCCTGCCAGTCCTCCCGGCCGGGCGCCGGCGACGCGCCGATCCGCTCGCGCAGTGGACCATCGGGTGCCTCGGGGGACGGCGGGCTCACGGCGCGACCGTCCGCTCCCAGCGGCCCGCGACCCGACGGAACCCGACGCGCTCGTGGTACGGCCCCTCGCCGGCCACGTCGTCGACGAGGCGCAGCACGCGGAAGCCCCGGGCGGCGAAGATGCCCGAGCGCCGGTAGACGAACTCCCCCGGGGTGAAGTCGCGGAACCGCTCGGTGACGTAGTCCAGCTCGACCTCGCCCACGCCGTGCCCGGCATCGCGCACGATCACCATGCCGACGGTCTCGTCACCGTG
>JALOLN010000006.1 GCA_025455945.1 Actinomycetes bacterium | reverse complement strand
CGACGTCCTCATCGGTGGTGGTGCTCACCTGATCGACGGTACCTGGAGTTCGCTCCAGCGTCGCGACCTCAGCCACCAGACTCACCCCCGGCGACGGGGACGGCGGTGACCACAACGTTGTCCTGGTAGCCGCCCCGGTCCGGCAGGTAAGCACCGCCGCAGGTGATGAGCGTGAGCCGAGGGGCACCGTCCCGGGCGAAGAGGCTCTCGGTCGGCAGGACCGCCTTCGCCAGGCGCTGGCGCTCGACGACGCGATAGGTGACGACCGAGCCGTCGGCCCGCGTGACCAAGACCTCGGCGCCGGGCCGGACCTGGCCGAGCGGGTAGAAGCCCCCACGGCCCTGGGTGCGGGAGTCACGGTGCCCGACCAGGACTGCTGAGCCTGCTGAGGCTCCCGGCGCCGGGCCGAAGCGGTACCAGCCCGCGAGCCGGGCGTCGGCAGGGATCTCGACCTGGCCGTCGCGTGCCACACCGACCGGGCGGACGGACACGGACACCCCGACCGAGGCGACGGTGAGTCGCACCGGCTCCGGCGGCCGGGCAGGAGTGGATGCGGGCGGCGCAGCTGTCTGGGTGGGAGTGGGAGGGGCCACGCCGGACGTGGGGGAGGCGGCGGGTGCCGGCTCCTGCCAGGACCCGACACGGGCCGGCTCCCGGCTCCATGCCCAGGCCGCCGGAATCCCCGCCAGCACGGCCAGGCTCACCACGAGCGTGGTGAGGGTGGCGGCGCGGCGGGACATGTCAGCTCCTCGGGAAGGGCCCCGACGGGAGGCCGAGGGCTCGGCCCCCCGTCGGGGAGGTGGGTCAGGCGCGGTCGCGGGCAGCGACCAGCCGGGTGGCAGAGAAGGCCGCACCGAGCGCGGCGGCGGCCATCAGGCCGAGCGCCCAGGCGGGCAGACCTTCGGTGTCGTTGGCCAGCCCAGCCTCGCCGGCGGGCACGCCGGACGGGGCGGAGTGCAGCCCGCTGATCACCTGGGGGGCCAGCTGCAGCGGGTCGCCACCGGCGACGTCGCCCCACGCGTAGACGATGGTGTTGGCGCCCTCGGCGACCTCGAAGCCGTCAGCGGAGGCGACGGTGGCGCCGCCGGCGACGACGGCCACGTCGTAGGTGTCGGCGGGCACGTCGCCCTTCTGCTCCTGGCCGTTCGCCAGGCCGGTGAAGACCGCGTTGCCGTCAGCGGTGATGTCCACGGCCGGCGCGTTGGCGAGGTGGCGGACGGTGAGCCGACCCTCGCCAGCCTTCGTGCTGGACACGTCGTTCACGAACGCCTTCGCCGTGGGCTTGCCGTCGGTGCCGAGGAAGGCAGCGATGGTGTAGTTGCCGCCGGCCTCGACCGGGATGTCGGCCGGACCGATGATGACGGTGTTGGCGTCGGCCGGGTCGGTGATCTTCACGCTGTACGTACCGGCTGGCAGCGCCAGGGCGTCGGTCAGGGTGCCCGGCTTGAAGTCGTCGAGCGTGAGCTTGTCGTTGACGTAGACGTCCACGGTGGCCTCGGGGACGCCGTGGAACACGAACACGGTGGCGTCGTCGGCCGCCTGGGCGGGCAGGGCAGCGAGCAGGATGGCGCCGGGGGTGGCCAGGGCCACGGCGGCGGCGGCGATTCGGGTGCGCATGGGAGCGGTCCTCTCGGGCGGTGACGGGCTGTCATCCCCTTCTTCGTCCCGGAGCTGGCGTTTGGATGCACAAGGTTTGAAGAAGTTTGGCTCACTCCCAGCGAAAGGTGGCCGCGGCCGCGCCCAGGGACACCGCCGCCCACGCCAGGAGCACGAGCACCGGACCGGTCGCCAGCCCGCCGCCGCTGGTCGCGGTGCGCAGGCCGTCTGCGAGAGCGGTCGACGGCAGCAGCTCCAGCGCCGGACGGACGGCGGCGGGGAAGCGGTCCAGCGGGACCACGATCCCGCCCGCGAGCAGCAGCAGCAGGTAGACGAGGTTGGCCAGCGCGAGAGTCGCCTCGGCGCGCAGGGTGCCGGCCATGAGCAGGCCGAGCCCGGAGAACGCCGCCGTCCCCAGCAGCAGGAGCACCCCGACCGCGAGCCAGGAGACGCGCTGAGGGTCCCAGCCGAGGACGACGGCCACCGAGACCAGGAGCACCAGCTGGCCGACCTCGATGGCGACGACGGCGAGCGTCTTGCCGGTGAGCAGCGCCCAGCGGGGCAGCGGGGTCGCGCCGAGCCGTTTGAGGACGCCGTACCGCCGTTCGAAGCCGGTCGAGATCGCCTGGGCGGTGAACGCGGTCGACATCACGGCCAGGGCGAGGATGCCCGGCACCAGGAAGCCGACCCGGCTGCCCGGCCCGAGGTCGACGACCTCGACGGTGGTGAACAGGACGAGCAGCAGCGTCGGGATGACCAGGGTCAGCAGCAGCTGCTCGCCGTTGCGCAGCAGGCCGGTGAGCTCCAGCCGGGCGTGGCGGAGCACCATCCGGGCGGCCGGGGCGGCCCCTGGGGCCGGGGCGTAGGTGCCGGCGCTCACCGCACCTCCCGGCCGGTGAGCTCGAGGAACACGTCCTCCAGCCGACGGCGTCCGACCGTCAGCCCCTCGGGCATGACGCCGTGCGCGGCGCACCACGCGGTGACCGTGGCCAGCAGCTGCGGCCCGACCTCGCCCTCGACGCGGTAGGAGCCGGGCGTGGGCTCGCTCACCAGGCAGCCCTCGGGCAGGGCGGTCCGCAGGGACGCGAGGCCCAGGCCGGCGGGGCCGTGGAAGCGCAGCGAGTCCTCGGCGCCGGCCGTGGTGAGCTCGACGAGCGAGCCGGCCACGACCACGCGGCCCCGGTCGACGATGACGACGTGGTCGGCCAGCTCCTCGGCCTCGTCCATCAGATGGGTGGTCAGGACCACGGAGACGCCGTCGGCGCGCAGCTCGCGCACGAGGTCCCAGGTGGCGTGCCGGGACTGCGGGTCCAGGCCGGCGGTCGGCTCGTCGAGGAAGACCAGCTCGGGCCGGCCGACGACGGCAAGCGCCAGCTTCAGCCGCTGCTGCTGGCCACCGGACAGCCGGCGGTACGGCGTCCGGCCCAGCGTGGCCACCCCGATCCGCTCGGCCAGCGCCTCGACCGGCAGCGGGTGGGCGTACAGCCCGGCGGTGTACCGGAGCACCTCCATGGCCCGCGCGCCGGAGGGCACCCCGCCGTCCTGGAGCATCACGCCGACCCGGGGGCGCAGGTCACCGGCGTCGCGACGGGGGTCTCGGCCGAGCACGCGCACCTCGCCGGCGTCCGGGCGGCGGTAGCCCTCGCAGGTCTCCACGGTCGTCGTCTTGCCGGCGCCGTTCGGGCCGAGGACGGCGGTCACCTGACCTGACGCGGCGATGAAGGAGAGCCGGTCGACGGCGGTGACCGTTCCGTAGCGGACGACCAGGTCACGCACCTCGACGGCGGGCACGGGCAGGAGTCTAGGGACTGCGGCCCGCCGTCCCCCGCGGCGAGCGGTCCCGTAGGGAACGTCGAGCGGTGCCTTCCGGCCCAGAGCGGAGTGTGCGCCGCCAGGTGATTTAGGGCATACTGTCGTTGTGAAATTCGAGCCGGCCGTTGCGGATGGCGACACCCGCTCCCGCGTGCTGCGTTCGCTGCTCGAGGACGGGCCGGCGACCGCCACCGGCCTGGCCGGCCGACTCGGCCTCACCCCCGCCGGGATCCGGCGGCACCTCGACGCGCTCGCCGCCGACGGCCAGGTCGTCGCGGGGGAGCGCTCGCCCTACGGTCCCGGCCCGCGGCGCGGCCGTGGCCGCCCGGCCCGGGTCTACGCCGTCACCGAGGCCGGCCGGGCGCCCTTCCCGCACGCCTACGACGACCTCGCCGCCAACGTGCTGCGCTACCTCGCCGCGAACGGCGGGCCGGGCGCCGTCGAGGACTTCGCCCGGACCCAGGTGGCGGCCCTCGAGGCCCGCTACCGCGAGGTCGTGTCCGCCGCCGCACCCGGCCGCGAGGCCGCCGCCCTGGCCGCGGCCCTGCGCGCCGACGGGTACGCGGCGAGCAGCGAGCCCGCTCCGGCCGCGCGCGGTGAGCAGCTGTGCCAGCACCACTGCCCGGTAGCCCACGTAGCAGCCGAGTTCCCCCAGCTGTGCGAGGCCGAGACTGAGGCGTTCAGCCGGCTGCTCGGCCGCCCGGTGCAGCGGCTGGCCACCATCGGCCACGGCGACCACGTGTGCACCACTTTCGTCCCGGCCCGACCCGCCCCGTCCGAGAGGACCGCCTCATGACCCAGGTCGCGCACCCCGAGCTCGACGGGCTCGGCCGCTACGAGTACGGCTGGCACGACCGGGACGACGCCGGTGCTGGCGCCCGGCGAGGCCTCAACGAAGACGTCGTCCGGGACATCTCGGCCCGCAAGAACGAGCCGGCGTGGATGCTCGAGCTCCGACTGAAGGGCCTGCGGCTGTTCGAGAAGAAGCCGATGCCCACGTGGGGCGCCGAGCTCGGTGGCATCGACTTCGACACGATCAAGTACTTCGTGAAGTCGACCGAGAAGCAGGCGGCCTCCTGGGAGGACCTGCCGGAGGACATCAAGAACACCTACGACCGGCTCGGGATCCCGGAGGCCGAGAAGCAGCGGCTCGTCGCCGGCGTGGCCGCGCAGTACGAGTGCCTCCGCGGGGACATGCGGGTGTGGACGGCGGGGCGCGGCCTGGTGCCCATCAAGGAGATCGTCCCCGGAGACCGGGTCTTCGCCCTCGACGAGGAGGCCGGACGGTTCACGGTCGCGCCCGTGCGCGCCGCCGCGCAGACCGGTGTGCGCGAGACGTTCCGTGTCCGCGTCGGCACGCGGGAGATCGTCGCCACCGACAACCATCCGTTCCTCTGCCTGGCCGACGTCCGTGGCGACGGTGCGCGCCGGGCGCGCTGGCAGCGGCGGTGGAAGACGCTGGCCGAGCTGGAGGTCGGCGACCTGGTGGCGGTGCCACGCGACCTGCCCGACTTCGGCCAGGCGCACCGCCTCCCCGGCGGGTTCGGCCCCGACGTCACCGACACCGATCTGATGTGGCTGCTCGGGTTCTTCGTCGGCGACGGCAACACGCAGTCCTCCGGGCGCACCCACCGGGTGCAGTTCGCGGTGGTGGCCGACGACGTCGCCGTCCGCGACGAGATCACCCGGATCGTTGCTGAGCAGTTCGGCCTGACCGCGCGTGCGGCCGACGACGTCCGGCTGGTCGTCAACTCCAAGGCGCTGGTCGAGTGGCTGCGCGACCTGGGCTTCGCCGGGACCTCGCTGACGAAGCGGATCCCCGACTGGGTGTTCGACCTCCCGCTGCGCCAGCGGCTGGCCTTCCTCGGCGGGTACGTCGACGCCGACGGCTACGTCGGCCCGGCGCAGTCCGGCTCGGTCATCCTCACCAGCGGCAACGCCGAGCTGCTCGAGCAGGCCGGCGCCCTGGCCGCCGTCTCGGGCGTCAGGGCCAGCCGGCTGTACGAGTTCGCCTCGCCGCACCCGACCGACGGCGAGCGCCTCGTCCACGGGTTCCGGCTGCACCTGTCCGGCGACTTCGAGCGGCTGGACTGTCGCAACCCGCGCCGGACGGCCAGGTTCGGCCGTCGGGCGTACTGGCACTCGCAGAACTCCGCCCGGGGGACGACCGTCCGGAGCCACGTGACCGAGCACCTCGGGTTCGCGCGGGTCTCGAGCATCAGCCCCGACGGGATCGCCCCGGTGTTCGACATCGAGGTCGACGGCCCGCACAACTTCGTCGCCGAGGGCGTGGTCGTCCACAACTCCGAGGTCGTCTACCACAAGATCCGGGAGGACCTGGAGCAGCAGGGCGTCGTCTTCCTCGACACCGACACCGGCCTGCGCGAGCACGAGGAGATCTTCAAGGCGCACTTCGCGTCGGTCATCCCCGCGGGTGACAACAAGTTCGCAGCGCTGAACACGGCGGTGTGGTCCGGCGGCTCGTTCATCTACGTGCCCAAGGGCGTGCACGTCGAGATCCCGCTGCAGGCCTACTTCCGGATCAACACCGAGAACATGGGCCAGTTCGAGCGGACGCTGATCATCGCCGACGAGGACTCCTACGTGCACTACGTCGAGGGCTGCACCGCCCCGATCTACAGCACCGACTCGCTGCACTCGGCCGTCGTGGAGATCATCGTCAAGCGCGGCGCCCGGGTGCGGTACACGACGATCCAGAACTGGTCGAACAACGTGTACAACCTGGTGACCAAGCGGGCCGTCGCCCAGGAGGGCGCCACCATGGAGTGGGTCGACGGCAACATCGGGTCCAAGGTCACCATGAAGTACCCGGCCGTGTTCCTCATGGGCGAGCACGCCAAGGGAGAGACGCTGTCGGTGGCCTTCGCCGGCGAGGGGCAGCACCAGGACGCCGGGGCCAAGATGGTGCACTGCGCGCCGCGGACGTCGTCCACGATCATCTCGAAGTCGGTGGCGCGCGGCGGCGGACGCACGTCGTACCGGGGTCTGGTCCAGGTGCAGCCGGGTGCCCACGGGTCGCGCTCCACGGTTCGGTGCGACGCCCTCCTCGTCGACGACATCAGCCGGTCCGACACCTACCCGTACGTCGACGTCCGCGAGGACGACGTCACGATGGGGCACGAGGCCACCGTGTCCAAGGTGTCCGAGGACCAGCTGTTCTACCTGATGAGCCGCGGGCTGTCGGAGGAGGAGGCGATGGCGATGATCGTGCGCGGCTTCGTCGAGCCGATCGCCCGTGAGCTGCCGATGGAGTACGCCCTCGAGCTCAACCGGCTCATCGAGCTGCAGATGGAAGGGGCCGTGGGCTGACGATGGGCGTCACGCAGACCCCGCCGGCCGACGTCCGGCCGCAGCAGGTCCACTCGTTCGACCTGGCCGAGCACGCCGTTCCGACCAGCCGTCAGGAGGCCTGGCGGTTCACCCCGCTGCGCCGGCTGCGCGGGCTGCACGACGGCAGCGCGGTCGGCGACGGCAAGGTCCTCGTCGAGGCCGACCCCGCCCCGGCCGTGCAGGTCGAGACCGTCGGCCGCGACGACGCCCGGCTGGGCCGCGCGGGCACGCCGTGGGACCGTGTCGCAGCCCAGGCCTGGACCGGCTTCGAGCGGGCCACCGTGGTCACCGTGCCGCCCGGGGCGGTGGTCGAGCGCCCGACGCAGGTCACCCTGCGCGGCGAGGGGGCCGAGGCGGCCGCCTTCGGCCACCTCGTCATCGACGCCGGGCCCGGCAGCGAGGCCGTCGTCGTCCTCGACCACGTGGGGTCGGCGACCTACGCCGACACCGTCGAGATCCTCGTCGGCGACGGCGCGCAGCTGACGGTGGTCTCCCTGCAGGAGTGGGCCGCGGACGCCGTGCACGTGAGCAGCCACCGG
Organism: Actinomycetes bacterium; assembly: GCA_025455945.1. Classification (GTDB taxonomy): domain Bacteria; phylum Actinomycetota; class Actinomycetes; order Prado026; family Prado026; genus Prado026. The sequence goes on along the minus strand of JALOLN010000006.1, from coordinate 21,081 downwards.
ATCCGCGTGGGACGGGACGCCCGGGTGCGTCACGTCGCGGTCACCCTGGGCGGCGACCTCGTCCGGCTGCACCCCGTCGTGGAGTACGCGGCGCCGGGCGGCGACGTCGAGCTGCTGGGCCTGTTCTTCGCCGACGCCGGCCAGCACCTCGAGCACCGGCTGTTCGTCGACCACGCCGTCCCGCACTGCCGAAGCAACGTCGTCTACCGGGGCGCACTGCAGGGCTCCGGGGCGCACACCGTGTGGGTGGGCGACGTGCTGATCCGCGCCGAGGCCGTGGGGACCGACACCTACGAGATCAACCGCAACCTCGTGCTGTCCCCGGGCGCGCGTGCTGACTCCGTGCCGAACCTGGAGATCGAGACCGGCGAGATCGTCGGCGCCGGGCACGCCAGCGCCACCGGCCGGTTCGACGACGAGCAGCTGTTCTACCTGCAGGCCCGGGGCATCCCCGCCGACGACGCCCGGCGGCTGGTCGTGCACGGCTTCTTCGCCGACCTGCTGGGTCGGGTCGGCGTCCCCGACCTCGAGCAGCGGCTGCTGGCCGCCCTCGACGCGGAGCTGCAGCAGGGGGTGCCTGGGTGACCTTCCAGCCCGCCTGCGCCCTCGCCGATCTCGGCGACGGCTCCGCCACCCGCGTCGTCCTCGACGACGTGCCCGTCTGCCTGGTCCGCGCCGGGGACGACGTGTACGCCATCAGCGACGTGTGCTCGCACGCCGACGTCTCGCTGTCGGAGGGCGACGTCGACGGCCGCACGATCGAGTGCTGGCTGCACGGCTCGCGCTTCGACCTGGCCACCGGCCGGCCCACCGGCCTGCCCGCCACCCACCCCGTCCCCGTCTACCCGGTCAGGCTCGAGGGCGACACCGTCCTCGTCGACGTCACCAAGGATGCGCTCTGATGGCCACGCTCGAGATCCGCGACCTGCACGTCTCCGTCGAGGCCGAGGAGGGCCCGCTGGAGATCCTCCGTGGGGTCGACCTCACGGTCCGGGCGGGGGAGACCCACGCGATCATGGGACCCAACGGCTCCGGCAAGTCGACGCTCGCGTACTCCGTCGCCGGGCACCCCAAGTACCAGGTCACGCAGGGGTCGATCACGCTGGATGGCGTGGACCTGCTCGCGATGAGCGTCGACGAGCGGGCCCGGGCCGGGCTGTTCCTCGCCATGCAATACCCCGTCGAGGTCCCCGGCGTCTCGGTGTCGAACTTCCTGCGGACTGCGGCCACGGCCACCCGCGGCCAGGCCCCGAAGCTGCGCGAGTGGGTGAAGGAGGTCAACGCGGCGATGGCCGCCCTGTCCATCGACCCCGCGTTTGCCCAGCGCAACGTCAACGAGGGGTTCTCCGGGGGGGAGAAGAAGCGGCACGAGATCCTGCAGCTGGAGCTGCTCCGGCCGAAGGTCGCGCTCCTCGACGAGACCGACTCGGGCCTGGACGTCGACGCCCTGCGCGTCGTCTCCGAGGGGGTCAACCGGGTCCGCGCGACGGGGGCGGTGGGCACCGTGCTCATCACCCACTACACGCGGATCCTGCGCTACATCACCCCGGACTTCGTGCACGTCTTCGTCGACGGGCGGATCCGCGAGGAGGGCGGGCCGGAACTGGCCGACCAGCTCGAGGCCGAGGGCTACGAGCGCTACACGAAGGCGGCGGCACGGGCGTGAGCGTGCAGACCGCCGGTTCGCTGGACGTCGCCCGGATCCGGGCCGACTTCCCGATCCTGCGCCGCACCGTCCGCGGCGGGCGGCGCCTGGTCTACCTGGACAGCGGCGCGACGTCGCAGAAGCCGGTGCAGGTCCTCGACGCCGAGCGGCGGTTCTACGAGCTGCACAACGCGGCGGTCCACCGCGGGGCGCACCAGCTCTCGGAGGAGGCCACCGACGCCTACGAGGCGGCCCGCGCGACGGTGGCGGCGTTCGTCGGTGCGGCGCCGTCCGAACTGGTCCTCACCAAGAACGCCACCGAGGCGATCAACCTGGTGGCCTACGCGATGTCGAACGCCGCCACGGCCGGGGCCGAGGCGCAGCAGCTCGTCCTGGGACCGGGCGACACCGTCGTCGTCACCGAGATGGAGCACCACGCCAACCTCGTCCCCTGGCAGGAGCTGTGCCGGCGGACGGGGGCGACGTTGCGCTGGCTGTCGGTGACCGACGGGGGCCGGCTGGACCTCGACGGGCTGGCCACGGTCGTCGACTGCTCCACCCGGCTGGTCGCCTTCGCGCACCAGTCCAACGTCATGGGCACGGTCAACCCGGTGGCCCCGGTCGTCCGGCGGGCCCGCGAGGTCGGCGCCCTGGTCCTCCTCGACGCCTGCCAGTCGGTGCCGCACCTGCCGGTGTCGGTGCCGGACCTCGACGTGGACTTCGTCGCGTTCAGCGGGCACAAGATGCTCGGCCCGCTCGGCGTCGGCGCCCTGTGGGGCCGGCGGTCGCTGCTGGAGGTGATGCCGCCGTTCCTCACCGGCGGCTCGATGATCGAGACCGTGCGCATGGAGGGCTCCACCTACGCGGCCCCGCCGCAGCGGTTCGAGCCCGGCGTGCCCGCGGCGGCCCAGGCCGTCGGGCTCGCGGCGGCCTGCGACTACCTGTCCGCGCTGGGCATGGAGCGGGTGGCGGCGCACGAGCACGCCCTCGTCGGCTACGCGCTGGACCGGCTGGCCGAGGTCCCCGGGGTGCGGGTGATCGGGCCGACCGACACCGAGGCGCGCGGCGGCACGGTGTCGTTCGTCGTGGACGGCATCCACCCTCACGACGTCGGTCAGGTGCTCGACGACCTCGGCGTCGAGGTGCGGGTCGGCCACCACTGCGCCTGGCCGCTGGCCCGCCGGTTCGGGGTGTCCGCCACGACCCGCGCCTCGTTCTACGTCTACACCGACCAGACGGAGGTCGACGCCCTCGTCGACGGCGTGCGCCGGGCCCAGGACTTCTTCGGGGTGTCCTGATGCAGCTGGAGCAGATGTACCAGGAGGTGATCCTGGACCACTACCGGCACCCGCACCACCGCGGCCTGCGGGAGCCGTTCGACGTCCAGGTGCACCACGTGAACCCGACCTGCGGCGACGAGCTGACGCTGCGCGTGCTGCTCGGCCCCGGCGGCGACGTCCAGGACGTCTCCTACGAGGGGGTGGGCTGCTCGATCAGCCAGGCCTCCACCTCGGTGATGACCGACCTGGTGATCGGCCGTCCGCTGCCGGAGGCGCTCGCCACCGGCCAGCGGTTCCTCGAGATGATGCAGAGCCGCGGCGAGGCGGAGCCCGACGAGGAGATCCTGGAGGACGCCGTGGCGTTCGTCGGGGTGTCGAAGTACCCGGCGCGGGTGAAGTGCGCGCTGCTGGGCTGGATGGCGTTCAAGGACGCGGCGGCCCAGGCCGTGACGGTGAAGGAGCAGGGATGATCGAGCCCAGCGGGTCGACCGGGACCGCAGTGACGGTGGAGGAGCTCACCGAGGCGATGCGCGACGTCGTCGACCCGGAGCTCGGCATCAACGTCGTCGACCTCGGCCTGGTGTACGGGATCAGCGTGGCCGCGGACGGGACGGCCGTCGTCGACATGACGCTCACCAGTGCGGCCTGCCCGCTCACCGACGTCATCGAGGACCAGACCCGGGTGGCGCTGCACGACTTCGTGCCCGACGTCCGGATCAACTGGGTCTGGATGCCGCCGTGGGGGCCGGACAAGATCACCGACGAGGGCCGCGAGCAGCTGCGGGCCCTCGGCTTCAACGTCTGAGCCCCTCGACGGGGCGCGGGGGTCAGCCCGCGAAGGTGTCGCAGCGGTTGAGGTCGCCGGTGGAGTAGCCGGTCGTGTACCAGGCCTGCCGGTCCGCGGCCGAGCCGTGGGTCCACCGCTCCGGGTCGACCCGCTGCCCGGCGCTGGACTGGATCCGGTCGTCCCCCACCGCGGCGGCCGCCTCCTGCGCCTCGGCCACCTCGCCGCTGGAGATCGTCACGTTGCCGGCGTCGTCGGCGAGCCGCCCCCACACCCCGGCCAGGCAGTCGGCCTGCAGCTCCATCCGGACCGACAGCGCGTTCGCCTGCCGCGGGTTCGCCTGCTGCGCCCGACGCACCTGCCGCTCCACGCCCAGCACCGTCTGCAGGTGGTGGCCGAACTCGTGGGCCAGGATGTACGCCTGCGCGTACCGCCCCTCGGCGCCGAGCTGCGCCTGCAGCTGCTGGAGGAAGCCGATGTCGAGGTAGATGTGCTCGTCGCCGGGGCAGTAGAAGGGCCCCACCTGCGACGTGGCGGGCCCGCACGCCGTCGACACCTGGCCCTCGAAGAACGTCAGCGCCGGACGCCGGTACTCCTCGCCGCGCCGGGCGAGCTCCGCGGCCCAGACCTCGTCGGTCTCGTTGTAGACCTTGATGAGGAAGCAGTCGGCGTACTCGTCGATGGCGCCCTCGGCGTTGCACCGGGTGCTGAGCTCCTCGAGCGTCTCCCCGGACGCGCCGCCGTCCAGTGCCCCGGTGGGCAGGCCCGTGACGTCGACGGCGCCCGGGGCCAGCCCGCTGCCACCGCCGAGCAGGACGACGAGGATCACCGTGATGAGGCCGATGATCCCGCCGCCGCCGGCCACCGCCGTCCCCCGGCCCACCCGGCGGCCGCCGCGGCGGTCGTCGACGCCGGACACGTCGACGTTCTGGTCGTCGAACTGCATGCCGCCTCCTGCGCCGCTCGGGGCCGTGGTCGCGGCCTCTCACTAGACTACGAACATGCGTGGCTGCGAGCCCTGACCGGCCGTTCCCTGCCGCCCGTCGTCGCCCGCTGCCCCGGAGAGCCCCGTGATCACCGCCACTGCCGTCGAGGTGCGCGCCGGCGCCCGCACCCTGCTGCAACCGACGAGCTTTCGGATCGGGCCGGGGGACCGCGTCGGACTGGTCGGGCGCAACGGCGCCGGCAAGACGACACTGACCAGGATCCTCGCCGGTGAGGCCCTGCCCGCGTCCGGCCAGGTCGCCCGGACCGGCGACGTCGGCTACCTGCCCCAGGACCCGCGCACGGGGGACCTGGGGGTGCTGGCCCGCGACCGGATCCTGTCCGCCCGGCGGCTGGACACGGTGGTCCGGCAGCTGCGCGACGCCGAGGGCCGGATGGCCAGCGCCGACCCCGCCACCGCCGAGCAGGCCATGCGCCGCTACGCCCGGCTGCAGGAGGAGTTCACCGCCGAGGGCGGGTACGCCGCGGAGTCCGAGGCGGCCCGCATCGCCGCCAGCCTGGCCCTGCCTGACCGGGTGCTCGGGCAGCCGCTCGGCACGCTGTCCGGCGGGCAGCGCCGCCGCGTGGAGCTGGCCCGGATCCTCTTCAGCGGTGCACCGACGCTGCTGCTCGACGAGCCCACCAACCACCTCGACGCCGACTCCATCGGGTGGCTGCGGGAGTTCCTGCGGTCCCACGCCGGCGGGCTCGTCGTCATCAGCCACGACGTCGGCCTGCTCGAGACCACGGTGAACCGGGTGTTCCACCTCGACGCGAACCGGGCCGCGCTCGACGTCTACAACGTCGGGTGGACGACGTACCTGGCCCAGCGGGAGGCCGACGAGCGCCGGCGGCGCCGTGAGCGGGCCAACGCCGAGAAGCAGGCCGCCGCGCTGAAGGCGCAGGCCGACCGGATGCGGTACAAGGCCACGAAGGCCCGCGCCGCGCAGAGCATGGACCGCCGTGCCGAACGGCTGCTCGCCGACGTCGAGGAGGTCCGTCGGACCGACCGGGTCGCCCGGCTGCGCTTCCCCGAGCCGGCCGGCTGCGGCCGGACGCCGCTGTCGGCCACCGGGCTGTCGAAGTCCTACGGCTCGCTCGAGGTCTTCACCGACGTCGACCTCGCGATCGACCGGGGGTCCCGGGTCGTCGTCCTGGGCCTCAACGGCGCCGGCAAGACGACCCTGCTGCGGATCCTCGGCGGCCTCGAGCCCGCCGACACCGGCGAGGTGGCGCCCGGGCACGGCCTCAAGCTCGGCTACTACGCCCAGGAGCACGAGACGCTCGACACCGCGCGGACCGTGCTGGAGAACATGCGCAGTGCCGCGCCCGACCTCGCCGACGTCGAGCTGCGGCGGGTCCTCGGCGGCTTCCTGTTCACCGGGGACGACGTCGACAAGCCGGCGGCCGTCCTCTCGGGCGGGGAGAAGACCCGGCTGGCGCTGGCGACGCTGGTCGTGTCCAGCGCCAACGTGCTGCTCCTCGACGAGCCGACGAACAACCTCGACCCGGCGAGCCGCGTCGAGGTGCTGCGGGCGCTGCACACCTACCGCGGAGCGGTCGTGCTCGTCACGCACGACGAGGGGGCGGTCGGGGCGCTGCAGCCGGAGCGGGTCCTCCTGCTGCCGGACGGGGTCGAGGACCTGTGGTCCGCCGATTACGCCGACCTCGTCGAGCTGGCCTGACCGGGCCCGGGGGTTCCGGTGGTGGCCCCGGCGTGGTTGGGTGATCATGGGGCAAGGGATCGTCGTGGAGGAGGCAGCCGTGGCCGAGCTTGGCAAGGGACGACGGGTGACCGGCGGGGAGCGCGACAAGCTGTCGGCCGAGCTCCGCAAGAAGTACGAGTCCGGGACGAGCATCCGGGCCCTCGCCGAGGAGACCGGGCGGTCCTACGGCTTCGTCCACCGCATCCTCACCGAGTCGGGGACGACGCTGCGGGGACGCGGCGGCGCGACCAGGGGCAAGGGCAGGAAGTAGCCGCCCCTGGCCCGGCCGTCTCCCGGGCCGGGGAACACCGACGGCTCCGGCGCTGTTGACCGGAGCGCGCCTTCGTGCCGTCCTGCCATGGACGCCGCCGCGGACGAGAGTCGAGAGCAGCCCGGATGTCGATGTCCCAGGGTCCCTGGATGGTCTACCGCTCGTTCACCCGCGACGGTGACGTCAAGCGGCGCCTCGCCCCGGGCACGGCGCGGCGCATCATGCGGTTCGCGGACCCCTACCGCCGGGAGATCGCCTGGTTCCTCGCCATCACGGTGCTCGCCTCGGCCACCGTGGCGTTCACGCCCCTGCTCTTCAAGTGGATCATCGACAGCGGGGTCGGGGCGGGGGACAGCCGGGTCGTCGTGCTGGGCGCGCTGGGGGTCGCCGCCCTGGCGCTCCTGGACGCCGCGCTGAGCCTGGTCGGCCGGTGGTTCTCCGCCCGCATCGGCGAGGGCCTCATCTTCGACCTGCGCACCCAGGTCTTCGGCCACGTCGGCCGGATGCCGCTGGCGTTCTTCACCCGTACCCAGACCGGCTCGCTGGTGAGCCGGCTCAACTCCGACGTCATCGGCGCCCAGCAGGCGTTCACCTCGACTCTGTCGTCGGTGGTGTCGAACGTGGTGACGCTCGCCCTCGTGCTGACGGCGATGCTCCTGCTCTCGTGGCAGATCACCCTCGCCCTGCTCGTGCTGCTGCCGATGTTCGTGCTGCCCGCCCGGTGGATGGGCAAGCGGCTGGCCGCGATCAGCCGCGAGTCCATGCAGCTCAATGCGGCGATGAGCCAGACCATGACGGAGCGGTTCAACGTCGCGGGCGCGCTGCTGGTCAAGATCTTCGGCCGCCCCGCGGAGGAGGGCGCCCGGTTCGCCGAGAAGGCGGGGCGGGTGAGGGACATCGGCGTGGTCTCGGCCATGTACAGCCGGGTGCTGTTCACCTCGCTGACGCTGATGGCAGCCCTGGCCACGGCCATCGTGTACGGCGTCGGCGGTCTGCTCGCCGTCGACGGCCGGCTGCAGGTGGGGACCTTGGTCGCGCTGGCGGCGCTGCTGACCCGGCTGTACGGGCCGCTGACCGCGCTGTCCAACGTCCAGGTCGACGTCATGACCGCGCTGGTGTCGTTCGAGCGGGTCTTCGAGGTGCTGGACCTGCCGCCCATGGTGGCCGACCGGCCGGACGCGCAGCCCCTGCCGCCGGCGGCCGACGGGGTGGAGTTCGAGCGGGTCTCGTTCCGCTACCCGTCCGCGGACGAGGTGTCGCTGGCGTCGCTGGAGTCGGTCGCGGTGCTGGACGCGACGCCGTCCAGCCCCGTGCTGCACGAGGTCTCCTTCCGGGTGGAGCCGGGCCGGATGGTGGCGCTGGTCGGCCCCTCCGGCGCCGGCAAGACGACGATCACCGCGCTGGTGTCCCGGCTGTACGACGTCACCGGCGGCGTGGTGCGGGTGGGCGGCCACGACGTCCGCGAGGTCACCCAGGACTCCCTGCACCGGGCCATCGGCGTCGTCACCCAGGACGCGCACATGTTCCACGACACGATCCGGGCGAACCTGCTGTATGCCGCCCCGGAGGCCACCGACGCGCAGCTGGAGGAGGCACTGCGCGCGGCCCAGATCTGGGACCTCGTCGCCGCCCTCCCCGAGGGCCTGGACACCGTCGTGGGGGACCGGGGGTACCGGCTCTCCGGTGGGGAGAAGCAGCGGCTGGCCATCGCCCGGCTGCTGCTCAAGGCCCCGCAGATCGTGGTGCTGGACGAGGCGACCGCGCACCTGGACTCCGAGTCCGAGGTGGCGGTGCAGCAGGCGCTGTCCCGCGCGCTCGAGGGCCGGACGTCGCTGGTGATCGCCCACCGGCTCTCCACCGTGCGGCACGCCGACGCGATCCTCGTGGTCGACGACGGCCGCATCGTCGAGCAGGGCAGCCACGAGGAGCTCCTGGCCGGGGGCGGGCTGTACGCCGACCTCTACCGCACCCAGTTCGCCGCCCAGGGCACCGAGGGCCAGGTCGTGGGGGTCTGAGAGCGCCCGGTGCGGACGTAGAGTCCACCCATGGCGGAGTCGGACGTCGCGCGGGTCGCCCGCTGGGTGCGCGAGGCAGACGTCGTCACGGCGCTGACGGGTGCGGGCATCTCCACCGAGAGCGGAATCCCCGACTTCCGGGGGCCGGCCGGCGTGTGGACCAAGGACCCGGCGGCGGCGCGGCTGTTCGACTTCGACGCCTACGTCGCGGACCCCCAGGTGCGGGTGGCCGTCTGGCAGCGCCGCCTGGAGCACGCCGCCTGGACCGCCCGGCCCAACGCCGGCCACCGGGCCCTGGTCGACCTGGAGCGGTCTGGCCGGCTGCTCGACATCGTGACGCAGAACATCGACGGGCTGCACCAGGCCGCCGGGTCCGACCCGGACCGCGTCCTGGAGGTGCACGGGTCGCTGCACACCGTGGTCTGCCTGTCCTGCGGGCGGCGCACGCCGATGGCGGACACCCTGGCCCGGCTCGAGGCGGGGGAGGAGGACCCGACCTGCCTGACGTGCGGCGGCATCCTCAAGTCGGGCACGATCTCGTTCGGCCAGCCGCTGGACCCCGCGGTGTGGCGCGCCTCGGTGCGAGCTGCCGCCGCCTGCGACGTCCTGCTCGTCGTGGGCAGCTCCCTGCAGGTCCACCCGGTGGCGTCGCTGTGCGAGGTGGCCAAGGACGCCGGCGCCCGACTGGTGATCCTCAACGCCGAGTCCACGCCTTACGACCGGTTGGCGGACGCCGTGCTCGCCGGCCCCATCGGCCAGGTGCTGCCGGCGCTGGTGGGGTCGGCCGCGACCACTCGGTCCTAGACCGACCGGGCGGTCTGCACCTCGCGCCAGGCCAGCATGACCCAGCCCCCGACCGCGAGCAGCGCGAACAGCACCCACTGCACGGCGTAGGACAGGTGCGGGCCGGGGGAGACCGACGGCCCCTCGACGGGCGTCGGCGCGTCCGCCGGAGCGGGCTGCTCCGAGACCAGCTCGCCGTAGCCGTCGACCAGGGGGTAGCCGAGCTCGTCGGCCAGGGCGTCCGGGTCGACGGCGAGCACCTGTCCGGGAGGCAGGCCCTCGACGGACCGGGGCGTCTCCCCGGGGCGCAGGCGCGCCACCACGGTGACCTCGCCGGGCTGGGCAGCGGGCACGTCGGGACGGTCGGTGGCCGAGGCGGCGGCCGGGACGTGGCCGCGCGCGACGAGCAGGGCCGGCCCCGACGCCGGCACCAGGGGGGTGACCACCAGGAGCCCGCTGCGCCCCTCGAAGGGGCGGTTGCGCACCAGAACCTCGGCGTCGGCGTCCCACCGTCCGGTCAGGGTCACCTGCCGCCACTGGACGGCGTTCGTCACCGCCGGCGCGGCCGGGAGCACGTCGGCCAGCGGAGCCGGTGGCCGGTCGATGTTGGCGCGGACGACGTCAGCCGACGCCCGGCGGTCGAGGTGCCGGTCGTACTGCCACTGGCTGAGCCGGAGGAAGAGCGGGACGAGCAGCAGCACCAGTCCGGTCAGGGCCAGCCACCGTGGCCGGAGCAGGAACCGCAGCACGGCAGCGACGGTACCGGCCGGCCCGCGGGCGACGGTCGGGCAGGTGGGGGCGGGCCCACGTAGCATGGCGGGGTGCTCCTCGACACGTTCGGCCGGGTCGCCACCGACCTGCGGGTGTCGCTCACCGACCGGTGCAACCTCCGCTGCTCCTACTGCATGCCGCCGGAGGGTCTGGACTGGCTGCCGTCGCCAGACCTGCTCACGGACGACGAGGTGGTGCGGGTGGTCGCCGTGGCCGTGGGGCTCGGCGTCACCGAGGTGCGCTTCACCGGTGGTGAGCCGCTGCTGCGCCGCGGGCTGGTCGACATCGTGGCCCGCGTGGCCGCCCTGCGACCGCGGCCCCGGCTGTCGCTGACCACCAACGGCATCGGGCTGGCCCGGGTGGCTCCGGACCTCCGGGCCGCCGGGCTGGACCGGGTCAACGTCAGTCTGGACACCCTGCAGCGGGAGCGCTTCGTCACCCTGACGCACCGCGACCGGCTCAGCGAGGTCATCGACGGTCTGGCCGCCGCGGACGCCACGGGACTGCGGCCGGTGAAGGTGAACGCCGTCCTGCTGCGCGGCGTCAACGACGCAGAGGCCGCGGACCTGCTGCGCTGGTGCCTCGACCGGGGGTACGAGTTGCGGTTCATCGAGCAGATGCCGCTGGACCCGCAGCACACCTGGGACCGTGCCGAGATGGTGACCGCTGAGGAGATCCTGACCCTGCTGCGCGCCGACTTCGACCTCAGCCCGGAGGACGGCGCCACGCGAGGCAGCGCCCCGGCCGAGACCTGGCTCGTCGACGGCGGGCCAGGACGGGTCGGGGTCATCGGGTCGGTCACCCGGCCGTTCTGCGCGGCCTGCGACCGGGTCAGGCTCACCGCCGACGGGCAGGTGCGCAACTGCCTGTTCGCCCGTGAGGAGACCGACCTGCGCGAGGTGCTGCGCAGCGGGGGCAGCGACGAGCAGGTGGCGGAGATCCTGCGCGGCACCGTCTGGGCCAAGAAGGCCGGGCACGGCATCGACGACCCGAGCTTCCGGCAGCCGGTCCGGCCGATGTCGGCGATCGGCGGGTGACCGGGACAGACCCCCATACAGGGCGATGCCGGACGGCTACGGGGGAAGCCACCCGGCATCGCGGGCACCGCAACCGGGGGACCGCGGCGCCACCCCGATTATGACACAAAACGATGTCTAGGTCTGCGTGTCGGGGTCGACGGGGTTCTCGCTGTGAGGCGTCTCACGCGCGACTCCGCCGGCCGGACCTGGGGGGCTCCCCGGCCCGAGTCGGGGGCGGTCCAGCGTGAGCACGGTCGTCGGGGTCGTGTCGCGGATGCGCTCGCGGCCGGCGTTGGCGAAGACCACCGACAGGTAGGGCAGCACGACCGCCCCGGCGACGAGCACCCACCGCAGCGGGCCCTGGACGACGACCGCCCCCACGAAGCAGACGGTGCGGATGCCCATCGCGATGAGGTAGCGGCGGGTGCGGCTGTCGAGGTCGTCAGACAGGGAGCGCTGGGCCCCCGTGATCGAGTAGACCGGTGCCCGGCCGGACTTGCCGCCCATGCCCACCGCCTCCGTCCGGGGTCCGACCGCGGCCGATGGCCGCCGCGCCGTCCCGGGACCACGCTACGTGCCGGTCGCCGAGACGGCACCCCCAGGGCTGGGGGATCATGGCCGGTGCGCACCCGCGCCGGCCGAGGAGGAGCCCATGTCGAACCGCACCTACCGCCTGACCGAGATCGTCGGGACGTCCCCCAACGGTGTCGACGAGGCGATCCGCAACGGGGTCGCGCGCGCGGCGCAGACGCTGCGCCACCTCGACTGGTTCGAGGTCACCGACGTCCGCGGTCAGATCGTCGATGGCGAGGTGTCGCACTTCCAGGTGACGATGAAGGTCGGCTTCCGCCTCGAGGACGCCTGAGCCCCCGACCGGCGGGGTCAGCTGGCCGGGCTCACCGTCGACATGTTGAACCCGTCGACGCGCAGCGCGGGCATCGCCGTCCGGGTGAAGAAGTCGCTCCACTCGCGGGGCAGGGTCAGCTCGGTGCCCCCCGCCGCCGCGACCCGGCCCAGGAGGTCCACCGGGCTCTCGTTGAACCGGAAGTTCGTCGTCGTGCCGACGACCTCGCCGTCCTCGACGACGTGGACGCCGTCCCGGGTCAGCCCGGTGAGCAGCAGCGTCTGCGGGTCTACCTCGCGGATGTACCACAGGCAGGTGAGCAGCAGTGCCCGGCCGGACGTTGCGGCGACGAGGTCGTCGACCCCGCCGGCGCCGCCGGCGACGTCGAGGCCGAGGTTGTCGATGGCGGGCGTGAGCGGCAGTCCGGTGACCTCGGCGGAGTGCCGGGTCTGCAGCAGCGCCGCCAGCCGGCCCTCGTCGACCCACGCCGTGCGCGCCAGTGGCAGGCCGTTGTCGAACACCGACGACGCGGGGCCGGACGAGGCGGCCAGCACGAACGGCTCGCACTCCAGGCCCGGGTGCCCCGGGTCGCTCCACAGGCTGAGCAGGCGATCGCTGAGCCGCTCGCCGACCCGGGTCCCACCGCCGGGACGGCTGAAGACGGTGCGGCCGTCGTGGGCGTCCCGAGCGGCCGCCGACCAGTACAGGTAGACCATCAGGTCGGCCACGGCGCTCGGCGGGAGGATCGTCTCGTACCGGCCGGGTGACAGCTCGACGGTGCGGGCGGCCCAGCCCAGTCGTCGCACCACCTCGTCGTCCAGGGCGGGCACGTCCACGTCGGTGAAGTCCCGGGTCGACCGACCCACCCACGTCGAGCGGGTCCGCCCGTGCGACTTGCCGGTGACCTCGAGCCGACCGGTGGGCTGGTCGTGCCGCAGCCGCAGTCCGGTCGAGGAGCCCACGTACGACGTCACCACGTCGTGCTCGGCGAAGCCGAAGAGCTCCCGCTGCTCAGCCCGGGCTCGCGCGAAGGCCGCCCCCAGCGCCGGGGCGAGGCCCGCGAACACGCCGGTGGTGGTCACGGCCGGCTCGTCGGCCCAGGTGGGGGAGGCAGCGCCCCCGGCCACCAGCGGCGCGGCGTCCTCGGCCGGCTCCGACTCCCGGGCGGCGCGTTCCGCGGCCTCGACGAGCGCGGCCACCTCGGCCGCGGCGACGTGGGAGCGGGTGACGACCCCGCTGGCGGTGCCCGCCACCCCGTCGACGACGGCGACGACCGTGACCGACCGGGACCGCATGGCGCCGTTGGTGGTGAGCGTGTTCCCCGCGAAGCGCAGGTTGACGCTGCTGGACTCCCGGGCGATGACGACGCAGCCGTCGGCCCGGCTGGCGGCGAGCGCCCGCTCGACGAGGTCCTGGGGGGTCACCGGCCGGCCTCCGCCACGGTGTTGAGGACACGGACGCCGCGGAAGAGGCTGCTGGGGCAGCCGTGGCTGACCGAGGCCACCTGCCCGGGCTGGGCCTTCCCGCAGTTGAAGGCGCCGCCGAGCACGTACGTCTGCGGGCCCCCGAGCGCCGCGAGCGACCCCCAGAAGTCGGTCGTGGTGGCCTGGTAGGCGGCGTCCTTGACCTGCCCGGCCAGCCGCCCGCCGCGGATGCGGTAGAAGCGCTGCGCGGTGAACTGGAAGTTGTAGCGCTGCATGTCGATCGACCAGCTCTTGTCGCCGACGACGTACAGGCCGTCGTCGACCCCGGCGACGAGGTCCGCCGTCGACGGGCCGTCCGCGGCCGGCTGCAGGGACACGTTCGCCATCCGTTGCACCGCGACGTGCCCGGGCGAGTCGGCGAACGCGCAGCCGTTGGAGCGGCCGAGCCCCTGCCGCCGGGCCATCGCGCGGTCGAGCTGGTAGCCGACCAGCGTGCCGTCGCGCACGATGTCCCACTGCTGGGCGGCGACGCCCTCGGAGTCCCAGCCGACGGTCGCCAGCCCGTGCGGGGTGGTGCGGTCGCCCGTCACGTGCATCAGCGCGGAGCCGTAGCGCAAGGTGCCGAGCAGGTCGGGGGTGGCGAAGGACATGCCCGCGTAGTTGGCCTCGTAGCCCAGCGCCCGGTCCAGCTCGGTGGCGTGCCCCACCGACTCGTGGATGGTCAGCCACAGGTTCGACGGGTCGATGACCAGGTCGTACGTCCCGGCCTCGACCGACGGCGCGCGCAGCCGTTCCCGCAGCAGCTCGGGCAGCTCGGCGAGCTCGGCGTCCCAGTCCCAGCCGTGGCCGCCGAGGAGGTACTCCCACCCCCGGCCGGTCGGCGGGGCCAGGGTGCGCATGGTGTCGAACGCCCCGGTGGTCGCGTCGATCGCGACCGCGGTGAGCTCCGGCTCGATCCGCACCCGCTGCTGCGTGGTCACGGTCCCGGCGAGGTCGGCGTAGAAGGTGCACTCCCGCACCGCGTGCACGCTGGCGTCGACGTGGTCGACGCCCTCGGCAGCGAGCAGCCGGCGGCTCCATTCGGCGAGCAGCGCCGCCTTCTCGGCCTCCGGCACCGCGATCGGGTCGCTGTCGTAGGGCGACACCCACGTCACGTCGGCGTACACCGGCTCGGGCGCGAGCTCGACGCGCTCGGTGGACAGCGGTCGGCTCAACCGGGCCAGGGCCACCGCCTCCTCCGTCACGCGCACCGCCTCCTCAGCGGTGAGGACCGGCGAGGAGGCGAAGCCCCACGAGCCGTCGTGGACGACCCGGACCCCGAAGCCGAGGTCCTCGGCGTCCATCGACCCCTGCGGCCGCGCGTCGCGCAGCCGGACCACCTGCGTGCGGATCCGCTCCACCCGCACGTCGGCGTGCTCGGCGCCCAGCTCCCGGGCCCGGGACAGGGCGGCGTCAGCGACCTGCCGCAGCGGCAGCGCGAGGAACCCCGGGTCGACGTCGCGGTCCCCGCTACTCACGCCGCGCCCCCGCGGACGTCGAGGACGAGCTTGCCGACGGTGCGTCGGGACCGCAGGTCCTCGTGCGCGCGCCGCGCCTGGTCCAGCGGATAGTGCCCCCCGACGACGGTGCGCAGCCGGCCCTCGCGCAGCAGCCCGAACAGGTCGTCGAGGGCGGACCGCATCATGGCCGGGCGGGTGAAGCAGTGCGCGAGCCAGAACCCGATGACCGCCTGCGAGCGGGCCATCAGCTGCCCCGCCGGCACCGGCTCCGGAGCCAGCCGCGACGCCATGCCGAACGTCACCAGCCGGCCGAAGGGGGCCAGGCAGCGCAGGCTCTCGTCGAACACCGGCCCGCCGGTCATCTCCAGGACGACGTCCACCGGGCGCCCGCCGTTGGCCGCCCGCAGCCGGGCCCGCAGCCCGTCGGGCTCCGGGCTGACCGCCTCGTCCGCGCCGAGCTCCCGGGCCAGGGCCTGCTTCTCCGGCGTGGACGCCGTGGCAATGACGCGGCCGGCCCCCCACAGCCGGGCCAGCTGGACGGCGAGCGTGCCCACCCCGCCCGCCCCGGCGTGCACCACGACCGACTCCCCCGGCTGCAGGTGGGCACAGGTGCGCAGCAGGTGCCAGGCGGTGGCCCCCTGGACGAGCATGGCCAGCGCCGCGGCGTCGTCCACGTCGTCCGGCAGGTCGAACGTGGAGCCGGGATGGGCCAGGGTCCGCTCCGCGTAGCCGCCGGTAGCCGGCACGGCGAGGACCCGCCGACCGTCCTCGGTGCGACCCACCACCTCCGCGCCGGGCACCATCGGCAGCGTCTGGCGCGCCAGGTAGGAGTCCTCGGTCTGGTGGGTGTCGGCGTAGTTCACCCCCGCGCTGTCCACCGTGACGAGCGCCAGCCCGTCGTGGGGCTGCGGGTCGGGGAGGTCCACCAGCCGCAGGACCTCGGGGCCGCCGAACTCGGTGATCTGGATGGCGCGCACCGTCGCACCCTACGAGATCGGGCCGCGCCGTGGCTCGCCCGCATGCTCGGCGTACCCGCCAGTAGCCGTTAGCGTCGCGCCGGGCGGGCACGGCGTCCGCGTCGGGAGGTCGACGGTGGGCCGGTCGGTCCTGGTCACGGGTGGCAGTCGGGGCATCGGCCGGGCCGTGGCCGAGGCGTTCGCCGCGGACGGGCACCGGGTGGCCGTGACGTCGAGGAGCGGGACCGGTCCGGACGGGCTGCTCGCCGTCCCCTGCGACGTCACCGACCCCGCTCAGGTCGACGCCGCCTTCGCCGCCGTCGAGGCGGCGCACGGCCCGGTGGAGGTGCTCGTCGCCAACGCGGGCATCACCCGGGACACCCTGCTGCTGCGGATGTCCGACGACGACTTCTCGGCCGTGGTGGACACGAACCTCGCCGGCGCCTACCGGGTCGCGAAGCGGGCCACCCGCGGGATGCTGCGGGCCCGGTGGGGTCGGCTGGTGTTCGTGTCCAGCGTCGTGGGCCTGCTGGGCTCGGCCGGCCAGGCCAACTACGCGGCGTCCAAGGCGGGGCTGGTGGGCCTGGCCCGCTCCCTGGCCCGGGAGCTGGGGTCGCGCGCGATCACGGCGAACGTCGTCGCGCCCGGGTTCGTCGACACCGACATGACCCGTGCACTGGGGGAGGACCGCCGGGCGGAGATCCTCGCGGCGGTGCCGCTCGGCCGGTACGCGACGGCGGAGGAGGTGGCCGCGGTCGTCCGCTTCCTCGCCAGCGACGCGGCCGGCTACGTCACCGGGGCGGTCGTCCCGGTGGACGGCGGACTGGGGATGGGGCACTGATGGGGATCCTCGACGGCAAGCGGCTGCTGGTGACCGGCGTCCTCACGGACGCCTCGATCGCCTTCCACGTCGCGCGGCTGGCCCAGGAGGAGGGCGCCACCGTCGTCCTCACCTCCTACGGGCGGGTGCTGAGCCTCACCCGCCGGATCGCGGGCCGGCTGCCCGCCGCCGCGCCGGTCGTCGAGCTCGACGTCACCAGCGACGACGACCTCGCCGCACTGGCCGACCGGGTGCGCGAGCACGTCGACGGACTGGACGGCGTCCTGCACTCGATCGGCTTCGCCCCAGAGGCGGCGCTGGGCGGGAACTTCCTGCACACCGCCTGGCCCGACGTCGCCACGGCCCTGCACGTCTCCGCGTTCTCGCTGAAGGCGCTCACGGTCGCGGCCCTGCCGCTCATGCCTGCCGGCGGCGCCGTGGTGGGGCTGGACTTCGACGCGGCCGTCGCCTGGCCCAAGTACGACTGGATGGGGGTGGCCAAGGCGGCGCTGGAGTCCACCGCCCGGTACCTGGCCCGCGACCTCGGCCCGCGGGGCGTGCGGGTGAACCTGGTCGCCGCCGGGCCGGTCAAGACCATGGCGGCGAAGTCGATCCCGGGGTTCGAGGACTTCCGGGGCGTCTGGGAGGCCCGCGCCCCGCTGGGCTGGGACCTGTCCGACCCGGAGCCGGCGGCTCGGGCCTGCGTGGCGCTGCTGTCGGACTGGTTCCCCCGGACGACGGGGGAGATCGTCCACGTCGACGGGGGCGTCCACGCGATCGGTGCCTGAGCCGACCCCCGGGTTGGCATGATGTCGCCGTGGCACCGAGCGACAGGTCCGCCGGCGACGCCTGGCAACGGCTGTACCGCGGGCTGGCGCTGGTCGCCCTCGTCCTGACCGTCGGCACCATCGGCTACCTCGCCCTCGGGTTACCCCTGCTGGACGCGGCCTACCAGGCCGTGACGACGGTGACGACGATCGGGTTCCGCGAGGTGGTCCCGTTCGGGCCGGCCGAGAAGCTGTTCACGATGGCCTACGCCCTGCTGGGGATCGGCGCCATCCTCTACACCCTGACCACGCTGCTGGAGACCCTCGTCGAGGGACACCTGGCCAACCTCTGGGGGAGCAGGCGGATGGAACGCGACATCAGCCGGCTGTCCGGCCACACCATCGTCTGCGGGTGGGGCCGGGTCGGCCGGGCGACGTCCCACCAGATGCACAAGTCGGGCCAGCCGGTCGTCGTCGTCGACATGAGCGCCGAGCGGCTGTCCGACTGCCCGTACCCGCACATCGTCGGCGACGCGGCCAGCGACGAGGTGCTGCACCGGGCCGGCATCGACCGCGCGCGGGTGCTCGTCGTGACGCTGGAGAGCGACGCCGGGTCCGTGTACGTGGTGATGAGCGCCCGGGTCCTCGCCCCGGAGCTGACGATCATCGCCCGCTCCCGGACCGACGACGCGACGCTGCTGCTCGAGCGGGCGGGCGCCGACCGCGTGGTGAACCCGCAGCGCATCGGCGGGGACCGGATCGCGGCGTTCGCGCTGCAGCCGCACGTGGTGGACTTCCTCGAGGTGGCCATGAGGGACAGTGAGGTGGAGTTCAGGTTGGAGGAGCTGACGGTCCGGGACGGATCCGGCCTGGCGGGGCTCACCGTGCGGGAGGCCCGGACCCGGCTGCTGGGCGGTGCGCAGCTGCTCGCCCTGCGACGAGCGGATGGGACGTTCGAGACCGACCCGGACGCCGCCCAGGTGGTGGCGCCGGGTGACGTCGTCATCGTCTTCGGCACCGGCCCGCAGCTGCGGGAGCTGCACGCGGCGGGGGGTGCGGCGCGATGAACCGGAAGCTGGTGGTGCTGCGGCACGCCAAGTCCGACTGGCCGATCGGCGTCCCCGACCAGGACCGGCCGCTCGGCCGGCGGGGCAAGCGGGACGCCGCCGCCGCCGGGCGCTGGGTCGCCGAGCACGTCGGCACGCCGGACCTGGCCGTGGTTTCCACGGCCCGGCGCACGGTGCAGACCTGGGAGGTGGCGGCCGCGGAGCTGTCGGGGGACCCCACGGTCAGCCTCGACGACCGGGTCTACGACGCGACGGTGCGCGACCTGCTCGAGGTGCTCACGGGGGTGCCCAAGGCCACCGAGTGCGTGCTGCTGGTCGGGCACAACCCCGGCGTGCAGGAGCTGGTGCTCGCCCTCACCGGCCCCGGTGACGACGAGGGCCGGCTGCTGGCCGAGACGAAGTACCCCACCTCGGGGCTGGCCGTGCTCACCGTCGACTGCAAGTGGCCCGACCTCGGTCCGGGCAAGGCCCGCCTCGTCGACTTCGTCGTCCCCCGCGGGTAGCCGCCCCAGCCCCCCAGCCCCTCCCAGCCCCCGTTGATCATCGGCCAACCGGGCCCAAGCGCGCGCCATGGCCCCGCGTGGACGATGATCAACGAGGTGGGGGGGCGGGGTGGAGGGGGAGCGGGACGTCGGGGGAGCGGGTGACCAGCCCGGCCTCAGCGTCGGCCTCCTCGACCTCCTCGCGGCTGATCCCGAGCAGGTACAGGACCGTGTCGAGGAACGGCACGGAGACGGCGGCGTCGGCGGCCTCCCGCACCAGCGGCTTGGCGTTGAAGGCCACCCCGAGGCCGGCGCGGGCCAGCATGTCCAGGTCGTTGGCGCCGTCCCCGACCGCGACGGTCTGCGAGACGGGGACGCCGGCCGCGGCGGCGAACCGCTCCAGCGCCGCGGCCTTGCCGGCGCGGTCCACCACCGGGCCGACGAGCCGGCCGGTGAGCCGGCCGTCGACCACCTCGAGGGTGTTGGCGGCGCTGTGGTCGAGGCCGAGCTCGGCGGCGAGCCGGTCGGTGACCTGGGTGAAGCCACCGCTGACGATGCCCACCTGGAAGCCGAGCCGCTTGAGCGTGCGGACCAGGGTCCGCGCGCCCGGCGTGAGCCGGACCTCCGACCAGACGGTCGCGAGCACGCGCTCGGGCAGGCCGGCCAGCAGCGCGACGCGGGCCCGCAGCGACGCCTCGAAGTCCAGCTCGCCGCGCATCGCCGCGGCAGTGATCGCGGCCACCTCGTCCAGGCACCCGGCGTGCGCCGCCAGCAGCTCGATGACCTCGTCCTGGATCAGCGTGGAGTCGACGTCCATGACCACGAGCCGCTTCGCGCGGCGGGCCAGCCCCGAGCGCTGGACGGCCACGTCCACCCGCTGGGCGGCCGCCTCCGTCGCCAGCACGCGGCGCAGCACGGCCGGCTCGGCCCCGGAGACCTCGAGCTCGATGCAGGTGACCGGGTAGTGGGCCAGCCGGACGATCCGGTCGATGTTGCCGCCCGCCTCGGCCACCCTGCCGGCAATCGCGGACACCGCCGCCGGCCGCAGCGGGTGGCCGAGCAGCGTCACGTGCGCCCGGCCCCGGCGCCGCGGGTCGACCTCGGCGGCCCCCGGGCTGACGGCCACGGCCATCCCCAGGGACTCCGCGACCGTGCGGGCCGTCGGCGTCGCGCCGGCGGCACCGGGTCCGCCCAGGAGCACCCCGAGGACCAGGGTGCCTCGGACCACCACCTGCTCGATGTCCAGGACGACGACGTCGTGCCCCGCGAGGGCGTCGAACAGCGTCGACGTGACGCCGGGGCGGTCCAGTCCGGTCAGCGTGACGAGCAGCGTGCTGGGGTAGTCGGTCATCGCGGAGACGACGCTACCGGGGCGGCTCGAGGACGGCGTTGCAGGCCGCGGCCTGCGCCCGGCGGGCGGCCCGCTCCAGCGGTGCCAGTGCGGCCCGCCGGGCGGCAGCCTCCCGCGCCGTGACCGCCGCCGCGTCGCTCGTCCGGGCGAGGTCCACGAGGACGGCGAGGCGGTGGGCTCGGGCCAGCACCTGGTGCGCCCGCGGCGGGTAGCCGGGGGCTAGGCCCTCGGCGTCCAGCCGTCCGTCGCGCACGGCCGTGAGCACCGGGACCTGCTCGGGGTCGAGACGGCCGACGTCCAGCCGGTCCAGCACGTCAGTGGCCTCGCGGACGGCGACGGCGAGGTCGCGGTCGGCCTCGGCGAGGGACGGAGCCCAGTCCGCCGCCGGCGTCCCCGGGACCGGACCCCCCTGCCAGCGCACCAGACCGGGGTGCTCCTCCGGCAGCAGGCCGACCGACGGACCAGCACCCTCCACGAGGACCCCGGCACCGAGGGCCAGGGCCCTGGTCGCGAAGGGCCCGGGCCCGGGCAGGCCGACCGGGTCACCTGCAGCCGGGAGGAGCAGCCGCAGGCCGGTCGCACCGCGGCCGGCCAGCCGGGCCAGCGCGACGGT
>JALOLN010000277.1 GCA_025455945.1 Actinomycetes bacterium | reverse complement strand
GAGGATGCGCACCTGGTCGGCGACCCACTCCCGCTCGTCGGCCACCGTGGGCAGCAGGGCAGCCCGCACGACCGCGCCCCGCGGCTCCGGCGGCCGCAGCTCGGCGACCTGGGGGTGCTGGGCGCGCAGCCCGGCCGCGATGCGGTTTGCGGCCTCGAGGATGGGCGTGCCGGAGCGCCGGTTCACCGACAGGACCTTCACCGGTGCCGCACCGGCGCGACCGAAGTGCTGGGCGAAGGCGTCGACATTGGCCACCGACGCGCTGCGCCAGCCGTAGATGGCCTGCATCGGATCCCCGACGGCCGTCACACCCCCGCCGGCGAACAGGGTCGAGAGGATCACGCGCTGGGCGATGGAGGTGTCCTGGTACTCATCGAGCAGCACCACGCGGTAGGCGGCGCGCATGGAGTGCACGAGCTCGTCGGAGGAACGCACCAGCTCGGCGCACAGGCGCATATGGTCGGCGAAGTCCAGCCCGCCGACGGCCCGCTTCGCGGCGCGCAGCTCGTCGACCAGGTCGGCGAGCTCAAGCCGGCGGGTGGCCGTGTCGCCGATGTCCTTCACGGCCCTGGTGGACTTGGGAAGTTCGGCGATCGCGGCGATGACGGCGCGATCGTGGGCGCGCAGCTCGTCGGTGGTGATCGTCTGCTCGGCGAGGTTGGCATCCAGGCGCACGACGTCGGCGGCGACCCGGCTCGGCCCGTGCCGGGTGGCGACCAGTCCCGTGGCCCGGCAGACCACGCGGTAGGCCAGCTGGGCGACCGCGGGGCCGGACAGCAGGCGCGCGCCGGGCTCGATGCCCATGCGCAGGCCCTGCTCCTCGATCAGGCGGCCGGCGAACGAGTGGTAGGTGGCGATCGTCGGCTCGCCCACAGCCTCGGTTCGGTCAGCCGGGTGCTGGGCGCGCCAGTGGTTCAGCTGGGCGGTCACACGCTGGGCCAGCTCGGCGGCGGCCTTGTTGGTGAAGGTCAGCCCGAGGACCTCGTGCTCGTCGACGAACCCCGATGCGACCAGCCAGAGCACGCGCGCGGCCATGACCGCGGTCTTGCCGGTGCCGGCGCCGGCGACGATCACGAACGGCTCGAGTGGGGCGCTGACGCAGTCCCACTGCTCGTCGGTGAGGGTCAGGCCCAGCAGGGCGTCGAGCTCCGCACGCGGCATCGGCTCGGGCCTCGTGGGGGGCGGGGGTGCGGTGGTGGGCATCAGAGGTCCTCCCCCCAGAGCGGCTGCTGGACGGGAGCGTCGGGATTGGCGGGGCGCTTCCGGGCCGCGGGCCGGGCGGGTCGTGCGGGCCCGGAGGGGGGCGTGGCCGGGTCGGCCGAGGAGCCGGCGTCGCCATCTGCGGGCTCACCGGGCGCTGGCGCAGGGTCCCCCGGCGCGGGCTCGGCGGGCTCGGGCTCGGCGGGCTCGGACGCGGGGACCGGTCGCTCCTCGGCTGCCGACTCCGCGGTCGCCGGGGCGCTCACTCGTTCGGTCTCCGCGGGAGGCTCTGCGGCAGCTGGCCCGGGAGTCGCGGTCAACGGGCGGCTGGCGGGCGGCGACTGCGCGGGGCACATGAAGCGGAACGCGCAGGACTTGCAGTGCCCATTGGGCCGCGCGGGGTAGTCCGGACCGTCGGCGAGTCGGGCCGCGTCGACGATCAGGTCGTTGACCCAGGTCCAGCCGTCGTCAAGGGGGGCCTGGATGCGCACCTTGGGCATTCCGGAGGTGAACCGGTCGGCGAGGTGGACGAGCTCGGCCTGCCCGAGGTGAACGGGGTCCGTCACGTCGAGGGCGCCGAGGCGGATCGCGAGCTGGTAGATGCCCAGCTGCGGATGCTCGGCGGTCGCGGCTGCCGAGGCCGCGGTCCGGCCGGTCTTGAAGTCGACGACGTGCAGGCTGCCGTCCTCGGCGCGATCCACGCGGTCGATCGAGCCGGACACATGGACCGGCCTGGGCGCCCCGGGGACGGGGAGGTTGAACGTCAGCTCTGTGGCGGCCACTGAGCGACCGGTCGAGGCGTCCCAGGCGAGCAACGCGGTGATCATGTCGTCGACGCGCTGGCGCTCGTGCACGCGCTGGTAGTGAGCGGGGAACGGCACCGACGCCCAGATCTCGTCGACGAACGGGCGGATCTCGCGCTCGTCCGGCGCAACGTCCCCACGGGCGATCGCCTCAGCCACCGCATGGACGACGAGCCCGACGACGGCCGCACCGCCGGACGGGTTGCCGGCCCCGACGCGCCGATCGAGGAACCACCGCAGCGGGCAGTCCCGCAGCGCAGCCACGGCCGACGGGGACAGCCGAAGCGGGCGCGGTGTGGACGGACCCGGCGTTCCGTCGCCCGGCGCTGCCGATCCATCCGACGCGAGGGACCCTTCCGAAACCGACCCCGCCAACGGCACCGACCCCTCCGCCACCGGCACCCCGGCACCCGTCAACGGTTGGGCGCCCCACCACCGGACTGGATCCGCAGCGGCCATGGGACCCAGCGGCCCGGACTCCCGCGCCCGGACGGCCAGCGCCGCCAGACGCTGGATCGCGGCTCCCCGCAGCACCTCAACCTCAGGGTCCGGCGAGCCGTCGGGCCCGACCTGCGTCGGCGCCTGAGCGGCCTCACGCAGTGCGGCGATCAGGCCCTCGGCGGACATCGGCGACGCGGAGCGGGCCGGCATCGCGCGCACGTCCTGACCGAGCTCGGCAAGGAATCGCGAGGCCTGCAGACCACCCTCGACCCGTTCGGCCACGGCGGAGACGACCAGCGCCGACCGGGCCCGGGTGCAGGCGACGTACATGAGCCGGCGCTCCTCGGCGAGCAGGTCGGCGTGGTTGAGCCCCTCGATCCGCCCGCGGGGCCCGAGCTCGGCGACGTGCAGGAGGTCCGAGCGCAGCCGGACGTCGGGCCACTGCCCCTCCTGGACCGAGGCGACCACGACCAGCTCCCACTCCAGGCCCTTGGCGCGGTGTGCGCTGAGCAGCCGGAC
>JALOLN010000005.1 GCA_025455945.1 Actinomycetes bacterium | reverse complement strand
CACCAGCCGGTCCCCGAGGAGGAACGGCAGCACGTAGTACCCGTGCACCCGCCGGTCCACGGGCACGTAGATCTCGACGCGGTACCGGAACCCGAAGATCCGCTCGGTGCGCGCCCGCTCCCACACCAGCGGGTCGAACGGCGCCAGCAGGGCGCGGGCGGCCACCCGGCGCGGGATGTGCGCCCCCGGATCCAGGAGGGCGGTGCCGCGCCACCCCTCGACGGTGACCGTCAGCAGCCCGCCGTCCTCGACGAGGGAGGCCACCGCCGCCGCCGCGTCGGCGACCGACAGCCGGTAGTAGTCGCGCAGGTCGCGCTCGGTCGCCACCCCGAGGGAGCGCGCCGCCCGACGGACCAACTCCCGCTGGGCATCCGCCCGGGGCGGCGTGGGCGCCGCCAGGACCTCCGCCGGCAGCACCCGCTCGGGCACGTCGTACCGCCGCTCGAACCCGCGCCGGGCGGCCGTGGTGACCTCGCCGGCCCAGAACAGGAACTCCAGGGCCCGCTTGACGTGCGACCAGTCCCACCACGTCCCGCCCCGCCGGGGCCGGTCGCCGTCATGCAGGTGCTCGAGCTCCCCGGCGGACACCGGCCCGGCGCGACGCACCTCCGCGAGGACGTCGGCGACGAACCCGGGGCGCTCCTCGGCGATCCGCCGCATCCCGCCCCAGGCACCCTCGTGCGCCTCGGCCATCCGCCAGCGCAGCAGCGGATGGACGTCGACGGGCAGCAGCGAGGCCTCGTGCCCCCAGTACTCGAACAGCTCCCGCGGGGCGGTGTAGGCGGCCCGGTCGAGCAGCGCGGGCGGGTACCCGCCGAGCCGGCTGAACAGGGGCAGGTAGTGCGCACGGACCAGCACGTTGACCGAGTCGATCTGCAGCAGGCCGGTCCGGCGGAGCACCCGGCGCAGCGCCCGCCGGTCCGGGACGGCGCCCGGCCGGGGGTCGGCGAACCCCTGGGCGCCCAGGGCGAGCCGGCGGGCCTGCGCCGCGGTGAGCCGTTCGGTCGCCACGGCGCGATCCTGGCAGGTCGCCGGCTAGGTGATCTCGAGCAGCTTCTCGCGCACGGCGTACAGGTGATCTCGAGCAGCTTCTCGCGCACGGCGTACACGACCGCCTCCATCCGGGAGTGCAGCTGCAGCTTCTCCAGGATGTTGCGGACGTGGTTCTTCACCGTGTTCTCGCTGATGAACAGCTGCCGGGCGATCTCGCGGTTGTTCAGGCCGCGGGCCACCAGCCGGAGCACCTCGAGCTCGCGCTCGGTGAGCCGGGGGGCCGGCACCTGCTGCCGCTCGCCGTCGCGCTTGATCATCGAGGCGAACTCCGACAGCAGCTTCGACGCCATCGCGGGGCTGATCAGGGACTGGCCACCCGCGACCGCGCGGATCGCGTCGGCGACCTCGTCGATCGAGATCTCCTTGAGCAGGTACCCCGTGGCCCCCGCCTTGATCGCCTCGTAGAGGTCGGCCTCCTCGTCGCTGATCGTCAGCATGATGATGCGCGCCGAGGGCACCACGTCCTTGACCGCGGTGCAGGCCTCGATGCCGGACCGCCGCGGCATCCGCACGTCCATGAGGACGACGTCGGGGAGCAGGTCCGCGGCCCGCTCGACGGCCTCGGCGCCGTCCCCGGCCTCCCCGACGACCTCGATGTCGGGCTCCTGCGCGAGGACCATCTCCAGTCCGCGCCGGAACAGCGCGTGGTCGTCGACGACGAGCACCCTGATCGGCTCGCTCACGCACCCCTCCCGCTGCCGGCAGCAACGGGGCACATCATGGCACGCGGGTCAGGGGGCGCCCTCGACGTCGAGCCGGATCACGCCGTAGTCGTAGCCGCGGCGGCGGTACACGACCGACGGCAGGGCGGTCTGCGCGTCCACGAAGAGGAAGAAGTCGTGCCCGACGAGCTCCATCTCGTACAGCGCCTCGTCCAGCGTCATCGGCGCGGTGCGGTGCGTCTTCTCCCGCACCACCATGGGGCCGTCGTCCGGCTCGGCCGCCTCCGGCTCCGGCGCGGCCGGCTCGCCCGGCAGGGGCGCGGCCAGCGCCCCACCCACCGGACCGGTCGACTTCTTCTTCCAGTCCGACCGCCGGTCGGCGGCGCGGCGCAGCCGGCCCTCGAGCTTGCCGTAGGCGACGTCCAAGGCGGCGTACTTGTCGTCGGCGGCGGCCTCCGCACGGATCACCGGCCCCCGGCTGCGGCAGGTCAGCTCGATGACGAACGCCCGGTCCGCCAGCCGCGGGTTGGTCTCCTTGGACACCTCGACGTCGACCCGCTGGAGGTTGGGGTCCAGTCGCTCGACCCGGCCCAGCTTGTCGACGACGTGCTGACGGAACCGCTCGCTGACGTCCACGTGGCGGCCCTTGACGACGATGTCCACCTGACCTCCTGGTTCGAGGGTGCTGCCTGGTGCCGGCGGGCACCCGCCCGGCCGACCTGGTCTTCGACCCCACATCCGCCTGCTGAGGGTCTCGCAGCGCTGCGCGCCACTACCCCCCTTCTCCCGGGACGGGGGCCGTCGGGACCCCCGGCGGGGCAGGGCTTACCCCTAAGCCGCACCGTGCTCGGACGACGACGAGTCGCCTTACGTGGGCCGTTTCGCCTGCGGCTGGCATCGGCTTGCCGGCCCGGGCCCGACCCGGTGACCGGGCGGCCCGGTCCGACGCAACCACGGACCCGGGCGGGTGCCACACACCGACGCTAGTCCAGGCCACCGGGTTCTTCCACCGTCCGGACGGGGGACCGGCGCAGCGTCGCGGCCACCACGGCGGCGCCCGCGGGCTGGACCCCGGCGGCCCGCAGCGCCCGCACCGCCTCCGTCAGCGTCGCCCCCGTCGTGACCACGTCGTCCACGACGACCAGCGGCAGCCGGCCGTCGGACCAGTTCCGGCCGCGCGGCACCCGGGCCACCATGGCCCCCGCCAGGTTCGCCGCGCGCTCCCCGGCGGTGAGACCGGCTTGGTCGGCGGTGGCCCGCGCGAGGCGCAGCGCGGGGCGCACCAGGGCCGGGGCGCCGCGGGCGCCCAGCTCACGGGCCGCGCGCCGGGCCAGCCGCAGCGTCGCGTCGTGCCCGCGGGCGCGCACCGAGCTCGGCCGTGACGGGACCGGGACCAGGACGACGCCGTGCGGGCCGGCGAGGGGCCGGACCGCCCGGGCGAGGGCCCCGCCGAGCGGGCCGGCCAGCCCGAGGCGGCCCTGCTCCTTGTGCGCGAGCAGGGTGGCCCGCACCGTCCCCGCGTAGGGCGCGACCGCGAGCACCGGCAGCGGGACGGCGACCGCTGGGACCGGCCGGGCCGGCCCGCCCAGGTCGCGGCGGCAGCCCGGGCAGAGCAGCGGCCCGGCGGCGGTGCAGCCGGCGCACTCGCGGGGCAGGACGAGGTCGGTGGCCGCATCGACGAGCGCGACCAGCCCCGCACCCGCCCCGCCGCACCCGCTCAGCCACCCGGCCACCGGTCCAGCCTGCCGCGGCCGGCGGACACCGGCGGCGGACAGCCGCAGCGCTGTGGACGACCGGGTGGGGTCAGCCGGGGTAGGTGGGGTCACGGCCGGGTGCGAGCTCGCTCCAGCCCACCCCGGTGGACTGCCAGACCCGGCCGTCCACGGTGGCCGCCAGCGTCGGCAGCCCCGGCGCCGCGGCCACCGACGTGATCTCGGCGGCCACCGTGCCCAGCTGCCGCACGGCCAGCCCGGACACGTCCACGACGACCGGCTGCAGCACGCCGGAGCCGCTGCGGCCGAGCACGACCAGGGTGTCCGCCGACCCCCAGGCCACGTCCCGGACGTCGGTGAGGACGGCGGCCACCTGCCGGAACCCGGCGAGGCGTACCGTCCCGTCGTCCCGCTCGACCCGGCCCAGCAGCAGCACCCGCCCCCCGCCACGCTCCACGACGACGGCCGCACGGGCGCCGTCGCGCGCCACGACCAGGGCCACCACCCGGCCCGCCGGCAGGTCGTCGACGGCCGCCTGGCGGGGTGCCGCCGCGGCCTGCACGGACCACACGGCGACGGACCCGTCGGCGCGCCGGTCAGCCGTCCACACCGTGTCCAGCACGTCCCACGTCGGCGCCGTGAGCGCCGTCCCGGTGAGCACCTGACGCAGGACGCCGTCAGCGGTCAGCGGACCCACGAGCAGCCGGGTCCCGGTGCCGTCGAGCGCGGCCATCCGGTCCTCGGCGACGGACACCGCCGGGGCGGTGAGCTGGGTGCCGCCGGTGCCCGCCGCGCCGGGCACGGGCACCAGGTCGCCATCGCGGGCCGCGACCAGCGCGCCGCCGGAGACGAGGAAGGTCGACGCCGAGGGGCCGACAACGTCCGGGTCGACCTGGGGCCACGCCCCGCGCGGCTGCACCTGACCGGCACCCGGGACCGCCAGCGGCACCCCCTCCACGGTGATCGCAACCCCGGACACGTCGGACAGCTGACGCAGCGTCCACACCAGCTGCGCCGACAGCGCCGCGGCCTCCGAGCCGACCGCCTGGGCCGCGGGCTCGGTGAGGTCGACGAGGACGACGCCGTCCTGCAGCGGTGCGGAGTCCACCGCCAGCGCGGTGCCCGCCGGGAACGCGGTGCGGACCGCCGGCGCGAGCCACGGCGTGGGTCCCTCCAGCAGCGCCCGGACCAGCGTCGTCGAGACGCCGGGGCCGACTGGCAGGAGCACCTGGTTGGGCACGAGGACCGTCCGCGACGGGTCCGGGAAGAACAGGTCGAAGGTGCGGTAGGCGCGGTCGACGTCCAGCCGGGTGAGCAGCAGCCCCGTCGGCGGGTCGACGATGCGCCACTCGCCCTGCACCTGCCGCAGGCGGAAGGCCGTCTGCTCGGTGCCGCTGGCCGCGAGGTACTCGCCGCGGGCGCTCACCGTGGCGGTCCGGGCGGCGCTGAACACGACCCGACCGGTGGCGGCCTCCCGCACGGTCGCCCCGCCGTCCTGGTAGACGACGGTCCCGACCAGGGGGTCCCAGCCGGCGCGGGACTCCGGCGCGAGGTAGGCACGGGCCACGGAGTGGTCGTCGTCGAACGACGCCGACGCGGCCAGGAACCCCTGGACCACCTCGGTCGCGGTGAGCCCGGGCCGCGGCGGGCGGGCGATGACCCGGATGAACGGGTCGTCCCGCTCGCTGCGGACCTCTGCGCCCTGCTGCACCGGCCCGGAGGTGGGGATGCTCGCGCACCCGGCCAGCCCGAGGCCCACGACCAGGATCACAGCGGCGTGCGCGGCGGCCCGGACCGCGGCACGGCGGTGTGGCCGGCTACGCATCGACCCGCCGGATCCCCGCCGGGAGCGGCACCCGCCGGCTCGGTGCCGCGTCGGCGGGCTCCAGGGGCAGCGGTGACCGGGACAGCTCCTCCCCCGCCCGGCGCGGCAGGGTCAGCCGGAAGTGCGCGCCGTCGCCGGGCTGGCCCCAGGCCTGCAGCCACCCGCCGTGCAGCCGGGCGTCCTCGAGGGCGATGGCCAGGCCCAGCCCGGTCCCGCCCGTCGTCCGGGCCCGGGCCGGGTCGGCCCGCCAGAACCGGTTGAAGACCAGCGCCGCCTCCCCCGGGCGCAGCCCCACGCCGTGGTCACGGACCCCGACGGCCACCGCGCCAGGGTCGGCGACCACCCGGACGTCGACCGGCTGACCGGCCCCGTGCTCGATGGCGTTGACGACGAGGTTGCGCAGGATCCGCTCGACCCGGCGCGGGTCGCACACGACCACACAGGACTCCCCCGGGGCGACCAGCCGCACGGTCGAGCCACGCCGCTCAGCGAGCGGCTCGGCCGCCTCCACGACCCGGCGAGCGACCTCGCAGACGTCGCTGGGCTCGGCGTCGAGCACCGCCGCGCCCGCGTCGTACCGGCTGATCTCGAGCAGGTCCGTGAGCAGCGCCTCGAACCGGTCCAGCTGCGTCTGCAGCAGCTCCGCGGACCGGGCCGTGGCGGGGTCGAACCGGCCGCGCGCCTCGTGCAGCACGTCGGCGGCCATCCGCACCGTGGTGAGCGGGGTGCGCAGCTCGTGCGAGACGTCCGACACGAACCGGCGCTGCACGCGGGAGAGGTCCTCGAGCTGGGTGATCTGCCCCTGCAGCGAGCCGGCCATCTGGTTGAACGACGTGGCCAGCTTGGCCAGGTCGTCCTCGCCCACGACGGCCATCCGCTCCTCGAGCCGCCCGGCGGAGAACTGCTCGGCGGTGCGCGCGGCCAGCCGGACGGGGGTGACGACCTGCCGGGTGACGATCCAGGCGATGCTGCCGAGCAGGCCGACGAGCACGAGGCCCGCGGCGAGCATGGCGCGCTGGACCAGCGCCAGCGTCTCCTGCTCCTGGGTGAGCGGGAAGAGGTAGTACAGCTCGTACGGCCCCACGCCGGGGACCGACAGGGGTGCGCCCACGACGAACCCCGGCACGGGGGTGCGCCCGTCGACGTACCGGATCTCGCTGTAGGTGTACGACTGGGTCTGCGTCTCGGCGACAGCCTCCCGCAGGGGCGTCGGCAGGCTGTCCTTCCCGACCAGGTTCGAGCCGAACTCCGGGGTGTTGGTGACCGGGGCGGCGGTGGCCCGCAGGAGGAGCACCTCGTACAGCGCAGGCGTGCCGGCGCGGTTGGCCAGCTGACGGGTGATCTGGTCGAGCCGGACGGTCGTCGAGGCGACGTCGGTGCGGTCGGCGGCGTCCAGCCGCGACTGGGCCTCGGTCAGCCCGGCCCGCGCCTCGTCCAGCGCGGAGCGCTGCTTGGCGGCCAGCAGGCCGTCGGTGACGCGGGTGAGCAGCAGCCAGCCGAGCACCAGGACCACGACGACCGACAGCGCCAGGGTCGTGAGGACGACGCGGAGCGCGAGCGAGCGGCGCCACAGGGCGGCCACCCGCGCGAACGCGCGACGGACGGCGGCGCGGACCCCGAAGGCGGCCAGCCAGGCCCGCTCGGCCACCGGCCGGGCGGCGTCGGCGTCCGCGTCGCTCATGCGGCGCTCCGGTGGGTGGTCACGGCGGCGGCGTGACCCCCGCGCGGTACCCGACGCCGCGGACCGTGACGACGACCTCGGGGTGCTCCGGGTCCCGCTCGATCTTCGACCGCAGGCGCTGGACGTGGACGTTGACCAGGCGGGTGTCCGCGGCGTGCCGGTAGCCCCACACCTGCTCGAGCAGCACCTCCCGGCTGAACACCTGGCGGGGCTTGCGGGCCAGCGCGACGAGCAGGTCGAACTCCAGCGGGGTCAGCCCGATCGGCTGGCCGTCGCGCGTCACCTGGTGCCCCGCCACGTCGACGGTGAGGTCACCGATCTCGAGCACCTCGGGCACCGGGTCGGTGTCCCGGCGCAGCCGGGCCCGGATCCGGGCGACGAGCTCCTTGGGCTTGAACGGCTTGACGACGTAGTCGTCGGCCCCGGACTCCAGGCCGACCACGACGTCGACGGTGTCGCTCTTCGCGGTGAGCATGACGATGGGGACGCCGGACTCGGCCCGGATCTGCCGGCACACGTCGATGCCGTCGAGGCCGGGGAGCATGAGGTCGAGCAGCACGAGGTCGGGCCGGCTCTCCCGGAACACGCCCAGAGCGGCGCTGCCGTCGCCGCAGAACACCGGCTCGAACCCCTCGCCGCGCAGCACGATGCCCAGCATCTCGGCGAGGGCGGTGTCGTCGTCGACGACCAGGACGCGTCCCTTCATGGCTCCATCGTGACATCGGACGCAAGTTGCACCGGTGTCGTTCCGTGATCGGGTTGACCTGCTGTGAAAGGGGGAGCACCGTGGGGCCCATGCGCCAGAACGTGCGCCGACCCCTCACTGTCTCCGTGCTGCTGCTGGCCGTCCCGGCTGCCCTGGCCGTGCTCCCCTCCGCGGGAGCCGCGTCGGCCCCCTGGCAGGTGCGTGCCGCCTGGCACTTCGACTCGATCTCCGCCGGACAGGTGGCTGACGCCAGCGGCCACGGCCGCGCGCTCCGCCTGGCCGGCAACTGGTCCGCGGTCAGCGGTAGCACCGGCACCGGTGCCGCTCGCTTCTCGCTGCAGAGCTACGGCACGGTCGGCGGCGCCGGCCCCCGTGCGCTGCGCCAGGAGGTGGCCGTCACGGCCGTCCTGCGCAGCCAGGTGCGCCGCCCGACCGGTGACCACCCCAACGTCCTGCAGCACGGCCACTACACGGACCGCTCCCAGATCAAGATGCAGATCACCAAGGACGGCACCGGGCGGGCCAGCTGCCGCTTCGCCGGCTCGCGCGCCCACGGCGTCGTCACCGGGCCGGGCATCGACGTCTCGGACGGCGGCTGGCACTCGGTGACCTGTTGGCGCCGGGGGGCCACGCTGGGGATCACGGTCGACGGCGTGCAGCGCACCCGGCAGCGCGACGTGGGGTCCATCGACCCGACCCGCGCGCTCACCTTGGCCGCCCGCGGCCTCGCCGCCGGTGCGGCGTCGGACCAGTTCGCCGGGGACCTCGACGCCGTGGTGTGGGCGATCGGCGACGGGGCGCGCAAGGCGGCCCCCCAGTACGCCGCGCAGCTCGTCCGGCGCTAGGAACGGCGCCCGGGACTGCGGCCGCTGAGGCGGCCCGCGTGGCACGATGGCGCCTGTGACCGACCAACCGGGCTGGACGTCGCCCGGCGACGGCAGCGGTCAGCAGCCCGGACCCGCGAGCCCGCCCGGCTGGTCCGCCCCCGGCTGGGCGTCCCCCGGTCCCGGGCCGGCACCCGGGTACGGACCGGCACCGGGCTACTACCCGCCGGCGCCGCCGCAGGCACCCCGGCCCGGCGTCATCCCGCTGCGGCCGCTGGGGATCGGGGAGATCCTCGACGGTGCGATCTCGACGGTACGGGCGCACTGGAAGGTGATGCTCGGGCTGTCCGCCGTCGTCGTCAGCGCCACCCAGCTGATCGGCTTCCTCTTCTCGGTCGTGCTGCTCGGCAACGTGGCGCGGCTGGAGAACGCCGACCCCGCCACGCTCGACCAGGCGGAGCTCACCGGACTGCTCGCGGGGACGCTGGGCGGCGGCGCGGTGCTCCTGCTCGTCACCTGGCTGGGCCAGACGATCCTCAACGGCGTCCTCACCGCCGTGGTCGGCCGCGCCGTCCTCGGCCAGCCGGTCAGCGCAGCGGACGCCTGGGCACGGGTCCGGCCGCTGGTGTGGCGGCTGTTGGGGCTGTCCCTGGTCGTCACCGTGCTGGCCAGCCTGGGGCTGGTGCTGTGCCTCGTCCCGGGCGTGTTCCTCTGGGTGCAGTGGGTGCTCGCCTCCCCCGCGCTGGTCCTCGAACGGTCGACGGTGGGCACCGCGATGCGCCGGTCCTGGGCGCTGGTGAGCGGCAGCTGGTGGCGGACGTTCGGCATCGCCCTGCTCACGGTGGTCATCACCCAGGTCATCAGCTCGGCGCTGTCGTTCCCGGTGACGTTCGGCATGGGCGTGCTCGACCCGGACGCCCTCCTCGGGACGGGGACCACACCCTCCCTGCTGCTGTTCTACGGGCTGACGGCCCTGACCGGGATCGTCGCCGGCGTCATCACCGCGCCGTTCACCGCCTCCGTGTACGCCCTGCTCTACGTCGACCAGCGGATGCGCCGGGAGGCCCTCGACCTGGAGCTCATGCGCAGCGCCGGGGTGGCCCCCGCTGCCGCGCCGCCCCCCGACGCACCCGCGTGACCGGTCGCCTCCCCCTGCTGCCCACCGAGGTCCCCGTGGACGTGGGCCGCGACGAGGCCGCCGCCGCGGCGGCGCGGGAGCTGGCCAAGGGGGTCTACGCGGAGCAGCGTCCCCCGCTGTGGCAGCGCGCCCTGACCTGGGTCCTCGACCGCCTGCAGGAGTTGTTCGACGCGGCAGTGCAGGCCACTCCCGGCGGACCGTGGGGGCTGCTCGTCCTCGTCCTCGTCCTGGCTGCGGTCCTCGTCGCGATCCGCTGGCGCGCCGGGGCGGTGCAGCGGGCCGGCCGCGGCGCCGCGCCGGTGTTCGTGGGCCGGCCGCAGTTCGCTGCTGAGCACCGGGCGGCGGCCGACCGGGCGGCGGCCGAGGGCCGCTACGCCGACGCCGTCCGCGAGCGGTTCCGCGCCGTGGTGCGCCGCCTGGAGGAGCGTGGGCTCCTCGACGAGCGGCCCGGCCGGACGGCGGATGAGGCCGCCGCGGAGGCCGGCTCCGTGCTGCCCGGGTGCGCCGCCGACCTGAGGGCGGGGGCCACCCTGTTCGACGAGGTCGTGTACGGCCGCCGGCCCGCGGATGCGGCGGCGGACGCCCGGCTGCGGGCCCTGGACACCCGGGTCGAGACGGCCCGGCCGGACGCGCGGGTGGGCCGGTGAGCGCCCCGGCCGGCGTGGCGGAGGCCCGCACCTCGACCGCCCTGGAGCCCACGGCCGCCCAGCGGATGCGCGGGCTGCGGCGGCCGGCGCTCGTCGTGGGCCTGCTGGTCGTCGTCGCCGTGGTGCTGGCCGCCCTGCGGTCCGGCACCGTGCGCGGCTACCTCGACCCCGACGCGGCCACGCCGTCGGGTGCGCGGGCCCTGCGGGTGCTGCTGGAGGACCGCGGGGTCGAGGTGGTCAGGACGCGCACCTCCGCCGACGCGACCGCCCGGGCGACCGGCGGCCGCACGCTGCTCGTCGCCACCTCGTGGCTGCTCACCAGCGCCCAGGTCGAGGAGCTCGCCGCCGCGCGGGCGGACCTCGTGCTCGTCGAACCGACCCCGGACCTGCTCGCCGCGCTGGCGCCGGGCATCGAGCCCGCCGAGCCCGTCACGGTCCGGCCGCGCGACCCGGCCTGCACGCTGCGCGCCGCGACGCGGGCCGGGCGGGCGGAGACCGGCGGCGGCACGTTCACCGTGACCGGCCCCGCAGCCGCCTCCGCGCAGCGCTGCTACGCCGACTCCGGGCGGGCGGCCGTCGTCTCGCTGACCTCGGCCGACGGCCGCACGACGACCGTGCTCGGCAGCGGTGCCGCCCTGACCAACGACCGGCTGGCGCGGGAGGGCAACGCCGCCCTGACGCTCAACCTGCTCGGCGCGCAGGACGAGCTCGTGTGGTACCTGCCCACGGTCGAGCTGTCCGCCGAGGGCGAGGGCACCGGGCTGCGCGCGCTGCTCCCGGGGTGGGTGTGGCTGGTCGCCGTCCAGCTCGCCGTGACCGTGCTGCTCGTGGCGCTTTGGCGCGGCCGCCGGCTCGGACCGGTCGTCGTCGAGCCCCTGCCCGTCGTCGTGCGGGCCGCCGAGACCACCGAGGGCCGCGGGCGGCTGTACCAGCGGGCCGGCGCCCGGGACCGGGCCGCGGCGGCGCTGCGGGCGGCGAGCCTGGAGCGGCTGCGGCCCGTCGTCGGACACGGCCGGGGCACCGATCCCGACGCCGTCGTCGCGGCGGTGGCGGCCCGGACCGGGCGGCCGGCCGTGGACGTGGCCGCGCTGCTGTACGGTGCCGCCCCGACCGACGACGCCGCCCTCGTGCGGCTTGCCGACGACCTGGACACCCTGGAGAGGACGGTGCGCCGACCGTGACCGAGACCGCACCCGAAGCGCCCGCCGACCCCCGAGCCGCCCTGCTGGCGCTGCGCGGCGAGGTGGGCAAGGCCGTCGTCGGCCAGGACGCGGTGGTCACCGGCCTGGTCATCGCGCTGCTCGTCCGAGGGCACGTCCTGCTCGAGGGGGTGCCCGGCACGGCGAAGACCCTGCTCGTCCGGGCGCTCGCGGCGGCCCTGGCGCTGGACACCAAGCGGCTGCAGTTCACCCCGGACCTGATGCCCGGCGACGTCACCGGCTCGCTCGTCTACGACGCCCGCACCGCCGAGTTCTCCTTCCGCGAGGGGCCGGTGTTCACCAACCTGCTGCTCGCCGACGAGATCAACCGGACCCCGCCGAAGACCCAGGCGGCCCTGCTGGAGGCCATGGAGGAGCGGCAGGTCTCCGTGGACGGCGTCCCGCGCCCGCTGCCCGACCCGTTCGTCGTGGCCGCCACCCAGAACCCGGTGGAGTACGAGGGCACCTACCCGCTGCCGGAGGCGCAGCTGGACCGGTTCCTCCTCAAGCTCGCGGTCGGGCTGCCGTCTCGCGACGAGGAGCTCGCCGTGCTCCACCGGCACGCCACCGGGTTCGACCCGCGCGACCTCGCCGGCGCCGGGCTGGGCCCTGTGGCTGGTGCGGCCGAGCTCGCTGCCGGCCGGGCCGCCGTCGGGGCGGTCACGGTCACCCCCGAGGTGATGGGGTACGTCGTCGACCTGGTCCGGGCCACCCGCTCGTCGCCGTCGCTGCGGCTGGGCGTCTCGCCACGCGGGGCGACCGCGCTGCTGGCCAGCGCCCGGGCCTGGGCCTGGCTGTCCGGCCGCGACTTCCTCACCCCCGACGACGTCAAGGCCCTGGCCCGCCCGGCACTGCGACACCGGGTGCTGCTGCGCGCGGAGGCCGAGCTCGAGGGCGTCACCGCGGACGGGGTCCTCGACGCCGTCCTCGCCTCCGTGCCCGTCCCCCGCTGAGCCCGCCCCGCACCGATGGCGCTGACCGGACGGCTGGCCCTGCTGGCCCTCGTGGGGGCCGGGCTCGTGGCCGTGCTGCCGTCGTGGACCACGCTGGTCGCCGTCGACGCGCTGCTGCTCCTCGCGGTCGGCGTCGACCTCGCGCTGGCCGGGTCCCCGCGCGCCCTGGGTGTCGCCCGCTCCGGTGACACCGCCGTCCGCCTCGGGGAGCCCGCCCAGGTCACGCTGACGCTCACCAACCCCGGCCCGCGCCGCGCCCATGGACGGCTGCGCGACGCCTGGTCGCCGTCGGCCGGGGCGGCGGAGCAGCGGCACCGGCTGGACGTCCCGGCCGGCGAACGCCGGCGGGTGACCACGGTCCTGCGGCCCACGCGGCGGGGCGACCGGCGCGCGGACCGGGTCACGGTGCGCACCCTGGGCCCCCTGGGGCTGGCCGCCCGCCAGGGCTCGCATGCCGTGCCGTGGACGGTACGGGTCCTGCCACCGTTCACCTCGCGCAAGCACCTGCCCTCGAAGCTGGCCCGGCTGCGGGACCTGGACGGCCGGACACCGGTGCTGGTCAGGGGCGCGGGCACCGAGTTCGACTCGCTGCGCGAGTACGTCCCGGGGGACGACGTCCGATCCATCGACTGGCGGGCGACCGCGCGTGCCGCCGACGTCATGGTGCGCACCTGGCGGCCGGAGCGGGACCGGCACGTGCTCCTCGTCCTCGACACCGGCCGCACCGCGGCCGGCCGGGTGGGCGACGCCCCGCGGCTGGACGCGGCGCTGGACGCGGCCCTGCTGCTGGCCGCCCTGGCCAGCCGGGCCGGCGACCGGGTCGACCTGCTCGCCCACGACCGGGTGCAGCGCGCCGCCGTCCAGGGGGCGTCAGCGACCGAGCTGCTGCCCGCGCTGGTCAACGCGATGGCGCCCCTGGAGGCCGCGCTGGTCGAGCCGGACTGGTCCGCGATCGCCGCTCAGGTGCTGCGTCGGGCACCGCGCCGGTCGCTCGTCGTCCTGCTCACGGCCCTCGACCCGGCCCCGCTGGAGCTGGGTCTGCTTCCGGTACTGCCGCTGCTGACCACCCGGCACCAGGTCGTGCTGGCCAGCGTGGGGGACCCTCGGGTGGCTGAGCTGGCCGCGGGGCGGGGCGAGGCGGCGGCGGTGTTCGGGGCGGCGGCGGCGGAGACCGTCCGACTGGCGCGGGCGCGGGTCGGCGCCGAGCTGCGGCGCGGCGGGGTGGAGGTCGTCGAGGGCACCCCGGCCGACCTGCCGCCGCGCCTGGCGGACACCTACCTGGCGCTCAAGGCGGCCGGCCGTCTCTGACCCCTCGTCGCCGGTCAGGGTGCCACCGGTGCGCGGTCCTCCTGGGCGGTGGCCTCGACGTCGCCGGTCTCCCCCGCCAGGGCGGCCCGCCGGCCCGGCCCGCCCACGTAGCCGACGAACCCCGCCCAGACGACGACGCCCACGCCGACCCGGGCCCAGGTCGGCAGGCCGGACGGCGTCACGAACGCCTCGACCACGCCGGCGAGCAGGAACACCAGCACCAGCCCGAGCGCCACGCCGGCGGCGGCCCGTCCCTCGGCGGCGACCGCGGTGCCCCGGGGGCGGTCACCGGGCGCGACCACCGTCCAGCCCAGCCGCAGCCCGACACCGGCAGCGACGAAGACCGCCGTCAGCTCGAGCAGGCCGTGCGGCAGGATCAGGCCGAAGAACAGGTCCAGCCGGCCGTAGGCGGCCATCAGCCCGCCGGCCACCGCGATGTTCGCCGCGTTCTGCAGCAGCACCCACAGCACGGGCAGGCCGAGCAGCCCCCCGAACGCGATGCACAGCGCGGCGACCCAGGCGTTGTTCGTCCACACCTGCGCGGCGAAGGAGGCCGCCGGGTTGGAGGAGTAGTAGTCCTCGAAGTCCTCCTCGACGAGCTGGCGGATCTGCTCCGGCGCCGCGATCGCGGCCTGGACGTCGGGGGTCACCGCGACCCACCAGCCCAGGGCGAACGCGACGAGGAGGAACCCGGCCGCGGCGCCGACGGCCCACCACCGCGCGCGGTACACCGCGGCCGGGAACCCCGCCGCGAGGAAGTGGGTGACGTCCCGCCACGCCGGGGCGTGGGTGCCGGTCACCGCGGCCCGACCCCTGGCCACCAGCGTCGACAGCCGGGCCACCAGGGCCGGGTCGGGGGCCGCCGAGCGCACGGTGGACAGGTGGGTCGCGGCCCGCTGGTACAGGTCGACGAGCTCGTCGACCTCGGCGCCGGTGAGCCTGCCGGAGCGACGGGAGAGCACCTCGAGCCGGTCCCACTCGGCGCGGTGGGCGGCCACGAAGGCGTCGACGTCCATGGTGTTCGGCAGACTAGCCCCATGAGCCTGCCGCCCCCCGCCGCGCCGCCCGGCGGGGTCGCCCCGGTCGGCGGCGACCTGGTCACCGGCGAGGCCGTCGTCCTCGAGCTCCGGCTGGCCAAGCTCCCGAGCCGGACCCTGGCCATCCTGCTGGATCTCGCCGTCGAGGTGGCCGTGCTCGCCGGCTGCCTGCTGCTGCTCGGCGCCACGGCCTCGGGCCTGGACGGCGCCGCGGCCGCGGCCATCGCGCTCGTCGTCGTCGTCGGGGTGGTCATCGGCTACCCCGTCCTCCTCGAGTCGCTCACCCGCGGCCGCAGCCTCGGCAAGCTGGCCCTCGGCCTGCGGGTGGTCCGCGACGACGGCGGGCCGGTGCGGTTCCGGCACGCGCTGGTCCGCGCGCTGCTCGGCGTCGTCGAGGTCTGGCTGACCACCGGGGCCGTGGCGATCCTCGTCAGCCTGGCCTCGGCCCAGGGCAAGCGGCTCGGGGACTACCTGGCGGGCACGGTGGTGGTCCGCGAGCGGATGCCGGTGCGCGGTGCCCCGATGTCGGCGATGCCACCGGCGCTCGCACCGTGGGCGGCGACGCTGGACCTCTCCCGGCTGCCCGACGACCTCGCGCTGGCCGCCCGTCAGTTCCTCGCCCGCGCCGGCGAGCTCGCCCCGCAGGTGCGGGCAGCGATGGGCAGCCGGATCGCTGCGGACGTCGCCCGGCTCACCACGCCGCCGCCGCCGCTCGGGGTGCACCCGGAGGTGTTCCTCGCAGCGGTCCTCGCCGAGCGGCGGCGCCGGGACTCGGTGCGCCACGTCCCGAGTCCATCAGCCCCGCCGCCCGCACCACCACTGGCAGCACCGCCGGAGGAACCGCCCGGGCCGGACCGGACCGCGCCGCCGGGGTTCGCACCCCCGGGCTGAGCGGACCTCACATCGTGGCCAAGGCCACGGCAGCGGGCAGGTTGACCGTGAGGTGGGCGACCATGGCGGCACCGGTGCTGCCGGTTCGCCAGCGCACCACCCCGATGACCAGTCCGATGGCCAGCAGGACCGGGAACCGCACCAGCTCGAAGTGGAACCCGGCGAACGCCACCGACGACCAGACGACACACCACAGGGCCGGCTGGCCGAACTTCTCCAGCGCCCCGTAGAACAGCCCGCGGAAGGCCAGCTCCTCCACCACGGGTGCACCCACGACGGCGGTGAGGGCCAGCGCGACGAGGGCCCCGCGGGAGGCGCTCGTCGTCTCCGCGGCCACGTCGCCGACGGCGGAGCCGAACGGGGCACCGCGCAGTGCGGTGACGACCGCCGCCACCAGCGCCCCGGCGACCAGCGCCGCCAGCCCACCGAGCACCCCCCACCCGACGTCCGGCCGGGTGAACCGCAGCCGGTAGTCGGAGACCGGGCCGTCGCCCTTGTGCCAGGCGGCCCACAGCGGCCAGCCCGCCAGGCCCAGCCAGGGGACGACGACGAGCACCACACTGGCCCACGCCTTGCCGGTCGCCGACTGCGGGCCGACGGCGGTCGCGAGGGCTGCGGCCACCGACGCGAGCAACAACGCGAGCAGCAGCGTCACCCCGACGTCCCCGAACCCCCAGCCGGGCCGCCGGTCCGCGTCGGCTGGTGCGCTCACCCGCGCAGCCCGGCCGCGACCGGCACGATGTGCTCCCCGACCCGCCGGGTGAAGCCCACCGGGTCGGCGTAGGCCACGAGGTAGACCTCGCTCACACCGAGGTCGGCGTACCCGCGCAGCTCGGCGAGGAA
Source organism: Actinomycetes bacterium (assembly GCA_025455945.1). Lineage (GTDB taxonomy): Bacteria > Actinomycetota > Actinomycetes > Prado026 > Prado026 > Prado026. The sequence goes on along the minus strand of JALOLN010000005.1, from coordinate 13,167 downwards.
CGCCGGCAGGTCGGCGAACGGGTCACGGGTCACCAGCAGGGTGCGCGTGACCTCGGCCGGGTCGCGGCCCGCCTCGGCACAGTGCCGGTCCAGCACCCGCAGCTTGTGCGCCACCTCCTCGCGGGTGGACGCGATGAGGTTGCTCGCGTCGGCATAGCGGGCGACCAGGCGCAGCGTGCGCCGCTCCCCGCCGCCGCCGACGAGCAGGCGGGGCCGGGGACGCTGGACCGGGCGCAGCAGCGCCGCCGTCCCCGGGCCGGTGCCGTCCCACTGCGCGCGGACCCGCACCAGCGCGGCCTCGAGCAGGTCGAACCGCTGCCCCAGCGAGGGGAACGGCACCCCGAGCACGGTGTGCTCGCGCTCGAACCAGGCCGCGCCGAGGCCGAGGACGGCCCGACCACCCGAGAGCACGTCGAGGGTGGCCACCTGGTGGGCCAGCACCCCGGCGTGCCGGTAGGTCACCCCGCTGACGAGCAGCCCCAGCCGTACGCGTGCGGTGTGGGCGGCGAGGAAGCCCAGCGTCGTGTACCCCTCCGGCACCGGGTCAGCCGGGTCGCCGACGAAGTCCAGGTTGAGGAAGTGGTCCATGAGGAGCAGGTCGGACAGCCCCGCCTCGTCGGCGGCCCGGCCCAGCGCGGCGAGCTCGGCGGGGATCCCGGCCGGGCCCGCCGCGGGGGTGAAGACGACCGGGTGGACGCCGACCCGCACGTCAGGAGCCGAACTGCCAGCTGGACAGGTACTCCTGCTGCTCCGGGGTCAGCGTGTCGATGCCGACGCCCATCGCGGCGAGCTTGAGCCGGGCGACCTCACGGTCGATCTCGGTGGGGACGTCGTACACGCCGGGGGTCAGCTCCCCGGCGTTGGTGACCAGCCACTCGGCGGTGAGCGCCTGGTCGGCGAACGACATGTCCATGACGGCGGCCGGGTGCCCCTCGGCGGCACCGAGGTTGACCAGCCGGCCCTCGGCGAGCAGCAGCAGCCGGCGGCCGTCGGCCATCACGTACTCGTCGGTCTGGTGCCGGATCTTGCGGTGCACGGCGACCGCGTTGGCCTCCAGCCACTTGACGTCGATCTCGACGTCGAAGTGCCCGGAGTTGGCGAAGATCGCCCCGTCCTTCATCGCCGCGAAGTGCTCGGCGCGCAGCACGTCGCGGTTGCCGGTGACGGTGATGAACACGTCGCCGACCTCGGCCGCTGCCGACATCGGCATGACCCGCAGGCCCTGCATGGTCGCGTCCAGCGCCTTGGTCGGGTCGATCTCGGTGACGACGACGTTCGCCCCCATGCCCTTGGCCCGCTCCGCCACGCCCTTGCCGCAGTAGCCGTACCCGGCGACGACGACGGTCTTGCCGGCCAGCAGGGTGTTGGTCGCACGGAAGACGGCGTCCAGGGTGGACTGCCCGGTGCCGTAGCGGTTGTCGAACATGTGCTTGGTGTCGGTGTCGTTGACGGCCACCATCGGGAACAGCAGCGCCTTGTCCCCGGCCATCGCCTTGAGCCGGATGACACCGGTCGTGGTCTCCTCGCAGCCGCCCTTGACGTCGGCGAGCAGCTCCTGCCGGGTGGTGTGCAGGGTGTTGACGAGGTCGCAGCCGTCGTCGAAGACCTGGTGCGGGGCGATGTCGAGCGCCGCGTTGATGTGCGCGTAGTAGCCGCCCGTGTCGACCGCGTTGCGGGCGAAGACCGAGATGCCGTACTCGTGGACCAGTGCCGCCGCCGTGTCGTCCTGGGTGGACAGCGGGTTCGAAGCGCACAGGGCCAGCTCGGCCCCGCCCGCCTGCAGGGTGCGCATGAGGTTGGCCGTCTCCGTCGTGACGTGCATGCAGGCGGCGATGCGGGTCCCCGCGAAGGGGCGCTCCCGCTCGAACCGCTCGCGGATCTGGCGCAGCACCGGCATCGAGCGCTCGGCCCACTCGATGCGCAGCCGCCCCTGGGCGGCGAGGGACGGGTCGGCGATGTCGTGGCGGGGGGCTCCCGGGGCAGCGGTCATGGCGGCGATGGTACGGGTCGCCGGTGCGGTCGCGGACTTTTCTGACAGCCTCGTGTCAGGATTGACCATGCGGATCTCGGCGGCCGCCGACCGGCTCGGCACGACCCCCCGGATGCTGCGCTACCGGGAGGCGCTCGGCCTGCTTCCCCCGACCGCGGAGGGCCCCGGTCGGCACCGGCAGTACTCGCCGGGCGACCTCGCCGCGGCGGCCTGGGCGGCGGTCGTCGAGCAGCGCCACGGGGTGGGCCCCCGGGAGCTCGCCTTCGCCCTGCGGGCGCTGTCCGACCCCGCGGTCGCGGACGACGTGCGCCGGCTCGGCGAGCTCACCGGCCGGGTCAGCCCGCCGACCCGGGCACTGGACTTCGACCAGCGCAAGGCGCAGCGACTGCTCCGCCGTGGCTGACCGGCGCGGCGTCGACAGCGGCACCCGGACCGGCTTGGATGGCCCGATGTGCCGCAGCATCAAGACCCTGCGTGAGCCCTACACCGAGGACGTGACCGAGGCCGACGTCCGCGCCGCAGCCCTGCAGTACGTCCGCAAGGTCAGCGGGTTCCGGACACCCGCACAGCACAACGCCGCCGCCTTCGACGCCGCGGTGGCGGCCGTCACCGACGCCACGGCCCGGCTGCTCGCCACACTGGAGGTCAGGTCCCCCGGGCGGTGACGAAGCCGGTCCCCGTACCGCGCACCACCACCGGCTCCTCGCCGGCTACGAAGGCCGCCGTCCCCGGGGTCAGCCCGAGCGCACCCACGTCCAGCCGGCCCTCGACACAGACGACGATGCGCTCCCCCGACCCCGGCAGCGGGACTCCGGCGCCGGACCCCGGACCCGGCTGCACCCGCCACACCGCGAAGTCCGCCACCGGCACGGGGTAGGACCACACCCCGGGCGCCACCGGCCGCGCCGCGACGACCGGGTCCGCCGCGACCTCGAAGCGCACCACGCGCAGCAGCTCCGGCACGTCGACGTGCTTGGGGGTGAGCCCGCCCCGCAGCACGTTGTCCGACGAGGCCTGGACCTCGACGCCGGCACCGTGCAGGTAGCCGTGCAGCACCCCCGAGCGCAGGAAGATCCCCTGGCCGGGCTCGAGGCGCAGCAGGTGGAGCAGCAGCGGGGCCACGACGCCGGGGTCGGCGGGGTAGGCGACGGCCAGCCGGGCGACCCAGTCCAGGGCGTCGGCGTCCGGGCCGGCGTCGGCCTCGTGCGCGTGGCTGGCCACCGCGACGTCGGCCACCAGCGCCGTCCGCTCGTCGTCCGCCAGCCCGAGCAGCGCCCCGAAGGCGGCCCGCAGGCCGGCGGCCGGGTCGGGGTCGGCCAGGGGGGCGGCCAGGGCCGTCAGCCGCGGGACCCCGAGCAGCCGGACCAGCCGCAACGACTCGGCGGGGGCACGGAACCCGCACAGCGCGTCCACCGGCGTGAGGGCGACGAGCAGCTCGGGCTTGTGGCTGGGGTCCTTGTAGGACCGCTGCGGTGCCCCGTGCGGGACGCCGCGGGCCTCCTCGGCGGCGAACCCGGCGCGGGCCTGGTCCGACGACGGGTGTGCCTGGATCGACAGCGGTTGCTCGGCGGCCAGCAGCTTGACGAGGAACGGCAGGCCCGGCACCACGTCGGCGAGGCTGCGTCCGTCGGGCAGCCGCGAGGGGTCGCCGGGATGGGCTCCCATCCAGATCTCCGCCCAGGGCTCGGCGGCGGGGACCGGGTGCCCGAGCATCGTCGGCAGGACGGTCCGCGAGCCCCACGCGTAGTGGCGGACGGGGTTCTCCAGCTGCAGGACGGGCACGCGGCCTCAGTCCACCGGGGCCGGTGCGGACGTCGTCCGGTCGATGTCCGGCTCGAGGTAGATCACCCGGGCGATGGGGACCGCGGCGCGGATCCGGCTCTCGGCGTCGTCGATGGCCCGGGCCACTGCGGCGGCGCTGTCGTCGTGCCGTACCGCGATCTTGGCCGCCACGAGCAGCTCGTCCGGGCCCAGGTGCAGCGTCTTGAGGTGGATGATCCGCTCGACGTCGGCGCCGGCCTCGATCGCGGACCGCACCGCCGCCACGTGCTCGGCGGTGCCGGACTCCCCGAGCAGCAGGCTGTTCATCTCCACCGCCAGGAACGCAGCGATGGCGACGAGCAGCGCGCCGATCGCCAGCGAGCCGACGCCGTCCCAGCGGCCGTCACCGGTCACGACGGCGGCCGTCACCCCGGCCAGGGCGAAGACCAGTCCGGCCAGCGCCCCTGAGTCCTCCAGCAGGACCACCGGCAGCTCGGGAGCCTTCGCGCCCCGGACGAACCGGTTCCAGGGCGCCTCGCCCCGTAGGTGGTTGGACTCCCGGACGGCCGTGCGCAGCGAGAACGCCTCCAGCACGATCGCCACCCCGAGCACGCCGAACGCCCACGCCGGGCTGGTCAGCTCCTCCGGGTGGGAGATCTTGTGCCAGCCCTCGTAGAGCGCGAAGACCCCGCCGAGGCTGAACAGCACGATCGAGACGATGAACGCGTAGATGTAGCGCGCCCGCCCGTAGCCGAACGGGTGCTCGTCGTTCGCCGCCCGCCGGGCGCGCCGGCCACCGACGAGCAGCAGCACCTGGTTGCCGGAGTCCGCCACGGAGTGCACGCCCTCGGCGAGCATCGACGACGACCCGGTGAACGCGAACGCGACGAACTTCGAGACCGCGATGCCGAGGTTGGCGAGCAGCGCCGCCACGACCGCCTTGGTCCCCCCCGAGGCGCTCACGGGGACATCCGCTCCTTGAGGTCGGCGACGTGGGGGGACGTCGCGGGGTCCAGGCCCAGCCCCAGCGCGACGTACACCGACGCGAAGTCGGTGAGCCCCACCAGGCTGGCGACCCGGGCCAGCGGCGGGCCGGGCTCGGCGCGCAGCTGCCCGACCCGGACGCCCCCGTCGGTGGCGGCGTCCCGCACGGCCTCGGCGACCCGGGCCACGGCCGGGTCCTCCTCGTCGACGGAGTCCCGCAGCAGGAGCAGCCGCAGCGCGGTCTGCTGCCCCGGCTCGAACGGGTCGGCGAAGAGGTCCTCCGTGGCCCGGGCGAACGGCCCGTCGAACGTCGCGACCACCTCGGCGGCCGCGTCGGGCAGGATGCCCGGGACGGCAGGGTGCCGGGCGTTGCGCGCCAGCTGGGCGGCGGCGCGGAGCGCGGCCACCCCGGCCAGGTCGCCCGCACCGAGCACGAGGGGCAGGCTGCCGGCCAGGTCCACCGCGAGCGACTTGGCCGGGTTGACGAACGACTCCGACGCCGGCCGCGCCGCCTCGGCCACCTGGTCCAGGCGGTCCGCCACCGCGTCGAGCACCTCCGCGCCGGCGTCCACCAGCCCGAGGGCGTCCGCCGCCATGAGCAGCGGCACCGCCATGGCCCACAGGCCGACGCGCGACGAACGCACCTCCGGCGGGGTCGGCACGTGCACGCCGCGGGCGCGGGTGCACACGTCGGCCAGCGGCGACCCGGCGCGCCCCACGGTCAGCAGGCGGCAGCCCCGCCGCGCGGCCTCGGCGGTGGCCGCGAGGGGACCGACGGCCCGGCCGGAGACGGACACGGACACGACCAGGTCGAGCGGGCTCACCCAGCCGGGCAGCGTGCCCGAGTGCACGGCCATGACCGGCACCGGGCTGCCGGGCCCGGCGAGGGCGGTGAGGAGGTCGGCGACCACCGCCGAGCCGCCCAGCGCCGACACCACCACGGCCCGCGGCCGGCCGTCCTCGGCGACCCGGGGCGCGCCGGCCTCGGCGGCCAGGGTGCGGGCGGCGCGCACCTGGGCCCCGGCGCCCGCCAGCGCGCGCAGCGTCTCGCCGCGGTCCGCGGCGGCGAGCGCGTCGGGATCGTCGAGCAGCGCCTCGTCGATCGTCCGGCTGGGTGCCATCGGCGTGGTCCCGGCCGTCAGGACGCGGGCGCCCGGCCGATACCGGCCGGGCCGGGCTCCGCCTCGTCGAGCAGCATCACCGGGATGTCGTCGCGGACCGGGAAGGCGGTGTGGCAGTAGGTGCACACCAGCGACTGGCGGGCCTCGTCGGGCGCCACGGGCTCGTGCCGCTCGCAGGGACAGGCCAGGATCTCCAGCAGCAGCGGGTCGAGGTTCACGGCTGTCCTCCCCGGACGATGGTGAGCACGTCGTCACGGACGCGCTCCATGGTCGCGACGTCCCCGGCCTCGACGTTGAGGCGGAGCAGCGGCTCGGTGTTCGACGGGCGCAGGTTGAACCACCACAGGGGGCCGCTGACGGTGAGCCCGTCGAGGTGGTCCAGCTCGAGGTCCGGGCGGCCGGCGTAGGCGGCCTCGACGGCCGTGGTCGTGGCGGCGACGTCCGCGACCGTGGAGTTGACCTCCCCCGAAGCGACGTAGCGGTCGTAGGGCGCCAGCAGCGCCGACAGCGGCGTCCCGGCGGGCGCGGCGCCGAGCGCAGCCAGGACATGCAGCGCGGCGAGCATCCCGGAGTCGGCGCGCCAGAAGTCCCGGAAGTAGAAGTGCCCGGAGTGCTCGCCGCCGAAGACGGCACCGGTCTGCGCCATGACGGCCTTGATGAACGAGTGGCCCACCCGGGTGCGCAGCGGCTGGCCACCGTTCTCGCGGACCACCTCGGGGACCGCCCGCGAGGTGATGAGGTTGTGGATCACGGTGTCTCCGGGGTGCCGGGCCAGCTCACGGGCCGCGATGAGCCCGGTCAGCGTGGACGGCGACACGACGGCGCCGGTCTCGTCGACGACGAAGCACCGGTCGGCGTCACCGTCGAAGGCCAGCCCGAGGTCCGCACCGTGGGCCACGACGGCTGCCTGCAGGTCGCGCAGGTTGGCCGGCTCGATGGGGTTCGCCTCGTGGTGGGGGAACGTCCCGTCGAGCTCGAAGTACAGCGGGACCACCGTGAGCGGCAGCCCGGCCAGCACCACCGGCACGGTGCGCCCGGCCATCCCGTTCCCGGCGTCCACAACGACCGTGAGCGGACGCCCGGCGGACAGGTCGACGAGACCGGTGAGGTAGGCGGCGTAGTCCGCCAGCACGTCACGCTCGGTCACTGCGCCGGGCGGGCCGGGGTGCGCCGGCACGCCCTGCTCGACCAGCTCGCGGATCTCGGCGAGGCCGGTGTCCTGCCCGACGGGGGCAGCCCCGGCCCGGCACAGCTTGATCCCGTTGTACTGAGCCGGGTTGTGGCTGGCGGTGAACATCGCGCCGGGTGCGGCGAGCCGTCCGGAGGCGAAGTACAGCGCGTCGGTCGACACCAGGCCGACCTGGACGACGTCCGCCCCCTGACCGGTCGCCCCCGCACTGAACGCGGCCACCAGGGCCGGGCTGCTGGGGCGCATGTCGTGCCCGACGACGACCCGGCCCCCCGTGGCCCCCACCACGCGGACGAACGCGGCGCCCACGGCCCGGGCGAGGGACTCGTCGATCTGGTCGGGATAGGTGCCCCGGACGTCGTACGCCTTGAAGACGAGGCCCGGGTCCGGCATGGCGCGAGCCTACCGGCGATCCTCAGGTGAGCTTGCGGGTCCGGTCCAGCACCTCTGCCCGGCCCAGGGACCGGCCGTCGCCGACCCAGCTGCGGTGCTCGCAGCGGTGGCAGGAGGTGAACTCCACCGGGGTGCCGTCGGTGAGCGTCATGGCCAGCCGGGTGACCCGGGAGCTGCCGCAGACGCGGCAGGCCACCCCGACCAGAGCGCCCGGCTGGGTCAGCGATCCCAGGGCGGCAGGGGCGGACGGGGTGCGGGCGCTGCGCGAGCGGCGGGGGGACACGGCTACTCCAGACGGGTGACGACGATGACGGGACTGTCATCGGCAGCAGCCCGCGAACGCCTTGAGGACAGGGCGTTTCTAGGTCAATTCGGACAGCCTGTGCGAGGGTCAGGACTCGGGCGAGCGCAGCACCCGCAGGTGGCCGCGTCGGCCGAGACCCGGGCTCGCCGTGGCCCCGACGGCCTCGGCCGCCGGCTGGGGCGCGGGCGGGCGGGCCGCCTCGCGCACGGCGTCCGCCAGGGCCTCGAGGTCGTCGCTGGACGGCAGCAGCGCGCCCGGGTCCGGGGCCAGCCGGACGACCTCCCAGCCGCGCGGGGCGGTGAGCCGCTCGCTGTGCGTCTGGCACAGGTCGTAGCAGTGCGGCTCGGCGTAGGTGGCCAGTGGCCCGAGCACCGCCGTGGACTCGGCGTACACGTAGGTCAGCGTCGCAACGGCCGGCTGGCCGCACGCGGTCCGCGAGCAGCGTCGGATGGGACCCACGACGGTGAACCTACCGGCCGGCTCGGGCGGGGGGATGCAGCGGCACGCCGCCCCCGCTGCCGCCCCGCTGCCGCCCCGCAGCCCGGACGGCGGCTCCGCCACCTCGGCCGCGGCCTACGCTGGGTGCGTGCGTCGGCTGCGTGGGACCCGACCCGACCCGCCCGGGCGGCCCGGCCGGCGCCGGGACCGGCACGGCCGCGGGCTGCGCGGGCCGCTGGCGCCGGACGGCCTCCCGCTCACCCGGTCCCGGCAGGAGCGTTTCGACGACCTCGTGCTCGACGCCGTCGAGCGGATCGAGCGCCGGCTCGGCCCACGGCTGGACGGCGTCGAGTTCGCCGTCGAGGAGGTCCCGCCGACCGAGCCCGAGGCGCTGCTCGACCCCGTCGACCCGGTGCCGCTGGCCCGCAACGAGCCGGCCGGGCCGGGGCGGCCGGCGCGGGTGGTCGTGTACCGCCGACCGCTGGAGCTGCGGGCCCCGACGGGCACGGAGCGCAGTGCGCTGGTGAACGACGTCGTCGTGGAGCAGGTGGCCGACCTGCTGGGCCTGGGCCCCGAGCAGGTGGACCCGGACTACGGCGAGGACTGACCAAGATCCAGGGAAGCGCTCTCGGCCGCTGCACCGAGAGGGCGTCCTTCGATCATGGGGAGGGGGTGGGGCCAGCGGGGGTGGGGCCGCGGCCTGCGAAGCCGGCGGCCGGGTCGGGCCTCGCGGCGGGCACCTCGACGGACACCGGTGCGCTGGCCAGCGGCTGGGCCGTCAGGAGCGGGCCGCGGGCCCCCGCCTCGGCGCGGACCCAGCCGGCGTGCACGGACCCGGTCCCGGCCACGGGGGTCACGACCATCCATGGTCCGGCGGCGCTGCCCAGCGCGACCGCGAGCGTTTGACCGGCGGGCACCGTCACCGACAGCGCCCCGGTCAGCGGCTCGCCGGCCTTTGCCCCGGCCACGCTGACCACGGCGTCGGCCGCCCCGGTCGCACTCAGCAGCAGCGTCGTCGTCACCGTGCCCGTGCGCGGCGCCTCGGTGACCACCGCCGGGCCGGCGAGCGCGGGGGCTCCCGCGGCGAAGGCGACGTCCGGGATCGCGCCGCTGGGCGCCCGCACGATCCGGACCCCCGCCACGATGGGCTGGTCGGCGTCGAGCTGGACGGCGAAGGGACCGGTCGCGGCAATCTCGTCCAGGGCGAGCGAGAACAGCTGTCCGGCGGGCACCTCCAGGGTCTCCAGCCCTACGGGGGCGATCGTCCCCTCGGTCGTGACGAGCCGGACCTGGACGGTGGCGTCGGACTCCCCGGGGGCGACCAGCTGCAGCGTGCGGCGCGCGTCACCGTCGCCGGGAACGCCGGGCACGACCACCGTCGTCGCCGGTGCGGCCGCCGCGGGGACCCAGTCCAGCCCTCTCGGGTCGAGCCCGGCCACCTGGGTGTCCAGCACGGCGGAGGACACCCGCCCCGACCGGGTGACCACGTGGATGGCGGTCGCGGCCTCCCCGGGGACCAGCGCGTCGACCGGCAGCACGACCTGTGCGCCCGGCGCCACCAGCACGCCCTGGGCGGCGGTCGGCCGCTGCGGCCCCTTGCTGCCGTAGAGGACGACGTCGACGGCCGCGGGCGCCGCGTCGACGTTGGTGAGGTGGATGCTCGCGCGCTGCCCCACGAGGGCCCCCGCGCCCACGAACCAGCGGTCCGCCGCGGGCGGCGTGCAGGCCACCGACAACAGCCCCCGGCCCGCCCCTGACTCGGCCCGCGTCGCCACGGTGCCGGTGAGCCCCTGGGCGAGGGTGCCGGTCCCCCTGAGGACGAGGGTGCGGCTCGCGCCCACGGGGGCCTGGTAGCGCAGCGTGCTCGCGCCCGCGGGAGCAGTCGCCAGCGGGGCACCGGCCGGGTCCGCGCCCAGGACGTCCAGGCGCAGCGTGCCGGGGCCCGCGACCGGTGCCGCCGCGGAGACCACCGCGGTGGAGACCCCCTGGACCGACGCCACGCCGGGGCACACCAGCGTGGCCTGCTCGACCGGGACCGACACGGCGACCGGCTCGGGGGCCGCCGCGGGCTCGACCTCACCGGCCAGGCCCACCGCCGCCGCCACCACAGCCCCCACCACCAGCGCGGCGGCACCCGGCCGCAGCATCCTCATGCCGGCGCCTCCACCCGCTCCGCCTGGTCGACCGCCGGCGCGGCCTCCGCACCGTCGTCCAGGTCCTCCGGCCGGCGCCGGCGGGCCGGGAGCGCGAGGACGACGACCGCGCCGACGGCGACGGCCTGGGCCACCATCCACCCGGTGCGCGCACCCTCGTAGGACGTCTCCAGCCGGCCGCCCCCCGCCGGCAGGGCGAACGCCTGCGCCCAGCCGTCGGCGTCGTCGACCGTGCGCAGGTCCGTGTCGTCAAGCCGCGCCCGCCAGCCCGGGTCGGCGGCCTCGGCTAGCCGCAGCGTCCCACCGGACGAGGTGGCCGGCACCGTGGTGTCGACGCGGGTCGGGGGGTCGCCCACCTCGGCGTCGACGGCCACCGGGCTGCCCTCGGCCGGGACGACGGTCACCCGCGCGCCGGGGGTGACCAGCCGCCACAGGGAGGTGCCGGCCGCCGCTCCGACCCGGGCCAGGCCCGGCACGGAGTCGAGCGTGCGCACCGTGTCGGCGTCGGCGGGGGCGGCGAGCTCGACGAAGGCGACCCCGTACCCGGCCAGGGTCGCGACCCGGGACGCGTCGGCCCGACCCGACAGCAGGTCGGACACCAGGCCCGCCAGCCCGGGGGTCGTCTCCGCTGGTGGCGCCACCTCAGCGTCACCGAGGCGCCGACCCTGCCCGGGGACCAGGGCGAAGGACGCCACGGCGCCGGAGGGCGCGGCGACGACGAGCGTCCGCGGCCGAGCCGAGGTGTCGCTCACCGCGACGACGTAGGCGGGCAGCACGTCCGGGGTGGCGCGCTCCAGCGGGTCCCCGGCGCCGCGCCACACCCAGGCCGCGGCCATCAGCACCGGGGCGAGCAGGGCGGCGACCGCCACCAGCCCGGCGAGGGGCTGCCGCCAGCCGAAGCCGTACCCGGCGAGCCGCTCTCGGACGCCGTCGGCACCCATCGCGGCGGCGAGCACCAGCCCGCCGCCGAGCAGCAGCGTCGCGGGGCCGGGCCAGACCGGCACCGCCTCCCCCGTCGCGGGCGGGGTGACCCGGACGAGCGACAGCGCGAGGCCCCCCGCCAGGCCGACGAGGGCGGCCACCCACGCGCCCGCGACGACGAGCCGGTGGTCCCGCCGGAGCAGTCCGGCCAGGGCGGCCACGAGCAGGCCCAGGGTCACCCAGGCTGGGGGGACACCGGGACCGCCGGGGTTGGCCGCCGCCACCCACCAGGCGGGCAGCGCGGCGTCGGCCAGCGCGGCGTCGGCGGCGCCGGCCTCCAGCAGGACGAGGGAGGGGTCGTCGAGCAGCCGCAGCGTCCACGGCAGCAGCAGCACCAGCGGGACGGCCAGCAGCACGGCCAGCCGCAGCCACGGGCGGACCGACCGCCCCCCGAGCAGCGCCGCGGCCAGGACGCCGACCGCCAGCGCGAGCACCCACGCGACGGGCACGAAGGCGGCCGCGACGGCGAGCAGCAGGCCGGCCGCCCAGGTGGCCCGCCACGAGCCCGCGGCCCGGTCGGTTCCCCGCACGCCGAGGCCGCGGACCGCCGTCCAGGCCACCAGCGGCCCGAGCCAGGCCAGCGTCGCCGTCCCGAGCCGGCCGGCGGCGACGGCGCCGGTGGTCGCCGGGAGCAGCGCGTAGCCGACCGCGGCCGCGACGCGCGTGGCCCGCCCGGAGACCAGCCGCCCCAGCACCAGGTAGGCCACCAGGCCGGCCAGCGGCACGGCCAGCAGCAGCAGGACGTCGACGGCCAGCCAGGCCTTGCCGAGCAGCAGCGTCGCCAGCACCGCGACCGGGACGAGGTAGGCGGGTGCGGCCAGCGGGCTGCCCACCCCGACGTCGTGCCAGGCGGCGGCGTAGGCCGCCCACACCTCCTGGGCGCCGTCCGGCGCCGGCAGCAGCGCCCCGCCCTGCAGCAGCCCCGCACCCCACAGCAGCCCCCGGAACGCCACCAGCGCGAGCAGCACGAGGGTCAGCAGCACCAGCGGTGCCGGCCGCGTGAGCACCGAGCGGACCCGGCCGCCGGGCCGGGCGTCCAGCGGGTCGATCCCCTCGTCGGTCGGGCCCGACTCCAGCGCACCGGCCCCGCCGGCGGCCAGCTCCCCCCGGCCGGCCGTCAGGCCGGCGACGCCCTCCAGCCCGGCCCGCAGCCCCGACAGCGGCGAGGGCCGCAGCGACCGCACCGCCCGGGCGGGCAGGACGCGGCTCGCTGCCCGGGTCCGGCGGGCCCGCACCACCGCTGCCGGGCGCAGGAGCACCCCGGCCGCGGCGGCGAGCTCGTCGGCGGCCTCACCCGGCACCTTCGCCAGGAGCAGGCCGAGGGCGCGCACCACGCTGCCGACCGCGAGCCGCAGGTACTGCCACGGCAGCGACCGGCCGGACCCGTTCACCAGCAGCACGTGCAGCGCCGAACGACGGTCCGCGCGGTGCCGGTGGCCCCCGGCGGCGTCGGGCGCCCGCCGGTCCCGGGCCATCGCCTCCGCGTGGTGGACGACGGCGTCGCTGGCGACGACGACGCGGTGCCCGGCGAGCGTGGCCCGCCAGCCGAGGTCGACGTCCTCGCGGAACAGCGGCAGGGCGGCGTCGAACCCGCCGAGGGCGTCCCAGACGTCCCGGCGGACCAGCAGTCCCGCACTGCCCACGGCGAGCACGTCGTGCACCCCGTCGCGCTGGCCCTGGTCGAGCTCCCCGCGGTCCACCCCGGTCTCGCGCCGGCCGCTGCCGCTGATCGACACGCCCACCTCGACGAGACGGCGCGGGTCGCTCCAGCCGAGCACCTTGGGCCCGACGATGCCAACCGACGGGCTGTCGTCGGCCACGGCGAGCAGCGCCCGCAGCGCCTCGGGGTGTGG
>JALOLN010000075.1 GCA_025455945.1 Actinomycetes bacterium | reverse complement strand
CCCTGCGCGGCGAGCTCGTGGCCGAGCTGCTGCGCGGCGTAGCCGAACCGCACCTCCCGCCACACCGTGTAGGCCCCCACGACGGGCAGGACGAGCACCCCCACGCCGAGCAGGACGAACGGCAGCCGGCCGTCGGCGATCAGCCACAGGGCGCGCTGCCCGAGCAGGACGAAGTAGACCGCGAGGACGGCGACGAGCAGCCAGGCGACCCGCCGGGCGGTCATCGGCCGCTCAGCCGTCCGCGCCCAGGTCCAGCAGGTGCTCCAGCCCGACGGTCAGGCCCGGCCGCTCGGGCACCCGGCGCACCCCGAGCAGCACCCCGGGCATGAACGACGTGCGGTCGAGGGAGTCGTGCCGGATCGTCAGGGTCTCCCCCGGTCCGCCGAGGATCACCTCCTGGTGCGCCACCAGCCCGCGCGCGCGGACCGCGTGCACCCGGACGCCGTCGACGTCCGCCCCCCGCGCCCCCGCCAGCCCGGACGACGTCGCGTCCGGGACCGCACCCAGCCCGGCCGCCGCCCGGGCCGCCGCGACCTGCTGGGCGGTCAGCCGGGCGGTACCCGACGGTGCGTCGGCCTTGTCGGGGTGGTGCAGCTCGACGATCTCCACCGACTCGTAGAACCGGGCGGCCTGCCGGGCGAACCGCATCATCAGCACCGCGCCGAGGGCGAAGTTCGGCGCCACGAGGACGCCGACGCCGGGGCGGCCGGCCAGCCAGCCCTCCACCCGCGCCAGCCGTTCGGGGTCGAACCCGGTGGTGCCCACGACCGCGTGCACCCCGGCGTCGACGAGGTACTGCAGCGTCGGCATGACGACGTCGGGGTGGGTGAAGTCGACGGCGACCGTGGCGCCGGCCTCGACGACGTCGGACAGCGGGTCCCCGGCGTCGACCGCCGCGACCAGGTCGAGGTCGTCGGCCGCCTCGACGGCCCGGCACACCAGCGACCCCATCCGGCCGCGGGAGCCGACGACGGCGACCCGCAGGCCCATCAGCCGACCCCCACCGCGGCGAAGTCACGGTCGCCGTCGAAGGGACCCACGACCGCCAGCGTCGGGGGCAGCGCGAGCACCTGCGCGGCGACGGCACGCACGTCGTCGAGGGTGACCGCCGCGATCCTCGCGAGCACCTGGTCGACGCTGAGGAGCTCGTCGAACAGCAGCTCGCCCTTGCCGATGCGGGTCATCCGCGAGCCGGTGTCCTCCAGGCCCAGCACGAGGGACCCCCGCAGCTGGCCCTGGCCACGGGCCAGCTCCTCGGCGCTGATGCCGTGCTCGACGACCTTCACCAGCTCGTCGCGGCACAGCTCCACGACCTCGTCGATCCGGTTCGGCAGGCACCCCGCGTAGACGCCGAACAGCCCGGCGTCCGCGTACTGCGCGTGGAAGGAGTACACCGAGTACGCCAGGCCGCGCTTCTCGCGCACCTCCTGGAACAGCCGCGACGACATCCCCCCGCCGAGTGCGGCGTTGAGCACGCCCAGGGCGAAGCGCCGCTCGTCGCTGCGGGGCAGTCCCGGCATGCCCAGGACGAGGTTCGCCTGCTCGGTGCCGCGGGTGACCAGGTGGACGCCGGGCCGCCGGTGCCGGGGGCGGCCCGCCGCGCGGGGCGGACGCGGGTCGGCGTCGGTCCCGAGCGCCCCCGCCCGCTCGAAGGCGGTGCGCACCAGGCGCACGACCGTCGCGTGGTCGAGGTTGCCGGCGGCGGCCACGACCAGGTTCGGCGCCTCGTAGTGCCGCCGGTAGTAGCCGGCCACGGTGGCACGGGACAGGCCCTCGATGGACTCGGCGGTGCCCAGGACGGGCCGGCCGAGCGGCGTGCCGCCGAAGACGGCCTCGGCGAACGCGTCGTGGACGGTGTCCGTCGGGTCGTCGTCGTGCATCGCGATCTCCTCCAGGATCACGCCACGCTCGTTCTCGACGTCGTCCGGCAGCAGCAGCGAGGAGGTCACCAGGTCGGAGACCACGTCGACGGCGACGGGCAGGTCGGTGTCCAGGACCCGCGCGTAGAAGCAGGTGTACTCCTTCGTCGTGAAGGCGTTCATCTCCCCGCCGAGGGAGTCCAGCGCCGCCGAGATCTCCAGCGCGCTGCGCCGCTGGGTGCCCTTGAACAGCAGGTGCTCCAGGTAGTGCGAGCAGCCGCCCTGCCGGGGCGACTCGTCACGCGAGCCGACCCCGGCCCAGATCCCGAAGGTCACCGAACGGACGGTCGGGACCGACTCGGTGACGACCCGCAGGCCGCCGGGGAGCACGGTGCGTCGCACCAGCCCCCCGTCGGCGTGCTTCTGCAGCGTGCGGGTCGTCCCGGCCCGCCGCCGCGAGGCAGGGTGCGGCGCCACTCAGGCGTCGGCCTTCTCGCCGGCCGGCGCGGTGCCCGCCTCGGGCAGCACGGGCACCAGGGACAGCTTGCCGCGGGCGTCGACCTCGGCGATCTCCACCTGGACCTTGTCGCCGACCTTGACGACGTCCTCGACGTTCTCGACCCGCTTGCCCCCGGCGATCTTGCGGAGCTGGGAGATGTGCAGCAGGCCGTCCCGGCCGGGGACGAGGGAGACGAACGCGCCGAAGGCCGTGGTCTTGACCACGGTGCCCAGGTAGCGCTCCCCCACCTCCGGCATCGTCGGGTTGGCGATGGCGTTGATGGCCGCCCGGGCGGCCTCGGCGCTCGGTCCGTCGGTGGCGCCGATGTAGATGGTGCCGTCGTCCTCGATGCTGATCTCGGCACCGGAGTCGTCCTGGATCTGGTTGATCATCTTGCCCTTGGGGCCGATGACCGCACCGATCTGGTCGACCGGGATCTTCACCGTGATGATCCGCGGCGCGAACGGCGACATCTCGTCCGGGCCCTCAATGGCCTCGCCCATGACCTCGAGGAGGGTGAGCCGGGCCTGCTTGGCCTGGGTCAGCGCCGCCGCGAGCACCGACGCGGGGATGCCGTCGAGCTTGGTGTCGAGCTGCAGCGCGGTGACGAAGTCCTTGGTGCCGGCCACCTTGAAGTCCATGTCCCCGAAGGCGTCCTCGGCACCGAGGATGTCGGTCAGCGTGACGTACTCGGTCGCGCCGTCCACCTCGTCGGAGATCAGGCCCATCGCGATGCCCGCGACCGGCGCCCTGAGGGGCACGCCGGCGTTGAGCAGCGACAGCGTCGAGGCGCAGACGGAGCCCATGGACGTCGAGCCGTTCGAGCCGAGCGCCTCGGACACCTGCCGGATGGCGTAGGGGAACTCCTCGCGGGCGGGCAGCACCGGCAGCAGCGCCCGCTCGGCGAGCGCCCCGTGCCCGATCTCGCGCCGCTTCGGTGACCCCACCCGGCCGGTCTCGCCGGTCGAGTAGGGCGGGAAGTTGTAGTTGTGCATGTAGCGCTTGCGGCTCTCCGGGGAGAGCGTGTCGAGCATCTGCTCCATGCGCAGCATGTTCAGCGTGGTGACCCCCATGATCTGGGTCTCGCCGCGCTCGAACAGCGCCGAGCCGTGCACGCGCGGGAGGACGTCGACCTCGGCGCTGAGCGGCCGGATGTCGGTCAGCCCGCGGCCGTCGATGCGCACCTTGTCGCGCAGCACCCGCTGGCGGACGAGCTTCTTGGTCAGCGACCGGTAGGCGGCCGAGATCTCCTTCTCCCTGCCCGGCAGCTGGGCGGCGACGGCCTCGACGGCCTGCGCCTTGACCCGGTCGAGCTCGGCCTCGCGCTCCTGCTTGCCCGCGATGGCCAGCGCGGCGGCCAGCGGCTCGGCGACGGCCGCCTCGACCGCGGCGAAGACGTCGTCGCTGTAGTCGAGGTAGAGCGGGTACTCGCGGGTCTCCTTGGCGGCCCGGGCGGCCACCTCGCTCTGGGCCGCGCACAGCACCCTGATGAACGGCTTCGCGGCCTCCAGCCCGGCGGCGACGACCTCCTCGGTCGGGGCGGCCGCACCGCCGGCCACCAGTGCCACGGTCGACGTGGTGGCCTCGGCCTCCACCATCATGATGGCGACGTCGCCGTCGGCCAGCACCCGGCCGGCCACGACCATGTCGAAGACCGCCGACTCCAGCTGCTCGTGGGTGGGGAACGCCACCCACTGCCCCTCGACGAGGGCGACCCGGACCCCGCCGATGGGGCCGCTGAACGGCAGGCCGGCGAGCTGGGTGGACATCGACGCGGCGTTGATCGCCAGCACGTCGTAGAGGTCCTTGGGGTCGAGCGCCATGATCGTCACGACGACCTGGATCTCGTTGCGCAGCCCCTTGACGAACGAGGGGCGCAGCGGCCGGTCGATGAGCCGGCAGGTGAGGATCGCGTCCTCCGACGGCCGGCCCTCACGCCGGAAGAACGACCCGGGGATCCGCCCGGCGGCGTACATCCGCTCCTCGACGTCCACGGTGAGCGGGAAGAAGTCGAGCTGCTCCTTGGGGTGCTTGGACGCCGTCGTCGCTGACAGCAGCATCGTGCCGTCGTCGAGATAGGCGACGGCGGACCCGGCCGCCTGCCGGGCCAGCCGGCCGGTCTCGAACCGGATGGTGCGGGTGCCGAAGCGGCCGTTGTCGATGACCGCCTCGGCGGTCGTGGTCTCGGGACCCTCCACGGGTGCCCTCCTCGTTCGTCTCGAGGGGCGCGCGCCGCGGCGGCTGGTCGTGACCGGCGGTCCGTCGGTCTTCGATCGAGGCGCTCGGGGTGGGGACGGATCGTCCGGTCCCGGGGGCCACTACCGAGGACCGACGTGGGACCGGCGGGTCGACCAGGTCCGACGTGCGGCGCCCCTGCTCCTGGTGGTGCGGATGGTGGTGCGGGCGGTACGTCGAGGGGAGCGGTCCCGGGTCGGGTCCGCTCCCCTGTCGATGGTGCTACCGGCGCAGGCCGAGCCGCTCGATGAGTCGGCGGTAGCGCTCGATGTCCTTCTCCTGCAGGTACTGCAGCAGCCGACGCCGCTGGCCGACGAGCAGCAGCAGTCCGCGCCGGCTGTGGTGGTCGTGCTTGTGCGTCTTGAGGTGCTCGGTGAGGTCGGAGATCCGCTGGGTGAGCATGGCGACCTGGACCTCGGGGGAGCCGGTGTCGGCCGGGCCGGTGGCGTAGTCCGCCATGATCTTCTTCTTGGTGGCGCTGTCGAGTGGCACAGGGCTCCTTCGGGGTCGTTGCGCGGCGCGTCGGGGCTGGTCCACCCGGGCTCTCACGGGTCCGCGGCCGATCGGACGGCGAGGTCAGGCTACCAGCGGGAGGCTTCCGACTCTAATCGGGACGCCGGCCGGCTGAGACGCTCGGACCATGACCGGGACAGCCGAGACAACGACCGTTCGGGCGTGCCCCCGCTGCGGCGGGGCACTGACCCAGGCGGGCCCGGCCGGGACCCTCACCTGCGGCGGCTGCGGCCACGCCGTGCCGGCGGCCGCCCTCGAGGAGCTCGACCGGCTGCACGCCTGGGCGGACTGGGCACAGGCGCGGGCCGGGTGGCTGCAGGACCGCCTCGTGGCCGGCGACCTCCCCGCCGAGGGGTGGTCGGTCGGGGCGCTGGCGGAGCCCGAGTTCGGCCCGCCCGCCGGCGGCGGCCGGCCGGCACCGGCCGCCCCCACGGTGGCGGCGCCGCGGCCCAGCGCGGGGACGCTGCTGCTCGTCGGCGGTGCCGCGCTGCTCGTCCTCGCCGGGATCGCGTTCGTGGCCTTCGCCTGGGACCTGCTCGGCCCCTTCGGCCAGCTCGCCACCCTGTACGCGCTGGGCGTGGTGGCGATCGCCGCCGGGCTGCGGCTGCGCACCCGGCTGGCAGGCACCGCCACCACGCTCGGCGTCGTCGGCGTCCTGCTCGTCGCGGTGAGCACCGTGGCGACGCGGGTGCTCGCCGGGGAGGTCGTCGGTGAGACGGTCGCGCTGGTCGCCAGCCTCGCCGCGGCCACAACCCTGACCTGGGCCGGGATCGTCCTGCGCGCCCGGCAGCGTGGCGTGGGCGAGCTCGCGGCGTTCGTCGGGGCGGGCCTGCTCGTCGTCCTGATCGCGCTGGCCCCGCTGGGCGACGCCGTGCCGCTCGGGCAGCGCTGGGCGTGGTGGTCGGCGGCAGCGCTGCTGGTCGGCGGCGTGGCGCTGGTCCTGCTGGGCCACGTCTGGGCGGTGCGCAGCTGGCCGCCGCTGGCGGGGGCCGCCCTCGGCGTGGGCTCGTTCGTCCTGGCCGGGTGGGCGGCCGACACGGTCGCGAACAGCGACCTGGGCGAGGAGCTGGCCGCGCCCTCGGCGGCGCTGGTGCTGCTCGGGGTCGCGGCGCTGGAGTGGCTGCTCGCCCGGCGGCTGCCCTGGCACCCGCCGGCACCGATGTGGGCGAGCGCCGCGGCCTGGCTCGCGGCGACCGCGGCGGCGCTGCTCTCCGGCCTGGCGATCGCCGACGCCCGGGCACTGGCGGCCACAGCTCTGCTGGTCTGCGCGGGCAGCCTGTTCGGGACCCGGACCCGGCTCACGCTGCCTCGGCCGCTGGTCGACGCCGGCGCGGCAGGCCTGCTCGGGGCCGCGCTCGGGCTGGCCGTGGCCCCGTGGTCGGACGCGTGGGCCCCCTGGCGCGGCCCGCTCGCGGGCCTCGTCCTCGGCGGCCTGCTCGTCGTGCTGGCCGAGCTCGGCCGGCGGAGCCGGCCGGACGACGGCCGGCCCGACGTCGCCGCCCTCGCCGGTGGCATCGGGGGCCTGGGCACCTGGGGGGTCGCGGTGCTCGCCACCTTCGGGGAGCAGCCGCAGATCCCCGAGGACGTCCGCCTCGGCATCGCCGTCGCCCTGGTGCTGGTCGCGGTGGCGGGCTGGGCCGAGGCCCTCCGCCGCCACCTGCTCGCCTGGAGCGTGTGGGTGCCTGCGGCGCTCCTCGGCGCCGCCGTCCTCCTGCTGCTCGACCTGACCGGCGTGCAGACGGACTGGGCGCCGGAGGTGGTGGGGCTGTGCCTCGGCGCGGTGGCGGCCGCGGCGGGGACCCTCACCTGGTGGCTGCGCCGGCCCGCGCCCACCTCGTCGCTGGTCGTCGTCGGCCCTGCGCTGACCCTGCTCCTCGCCCCGACGACGTGGGCGATGGCCGCCGCCGCCGTGGAGCGCTGGGCCGGGCTGGCCACCGACGCCTCGGCGGACACGGTGTACCAGGTGCGGGTGGTGGCGTTGTTCGTGGCCGGCGCCGGCCTGGTGGCGTTCGGCGCCTGGCGGCGGCTCTCCGGGGTGGTGCTGCCCGCGGCTGCGGCGCTCGTCGTCGTCGCCGCCGTCCAGCTCGTCGACCTGGGCCGGTTCCTGCCGCAGTGGGTGTCGTTCGGGGTGGCCGGGGGGCTGCTCGTGCTCGCCGGGGCGCGCTGGGAGGCGGTCCGCTCGCTGGGCCGGGAGGGCAACCGCTGGCTGCACGCGCTGCGGTGAGCCGCTCTCAGCCGGCGACGAGGGCGCGGGTGCGGGCGACGTCGTCGGCCATCTGGGCGAGCAGCTCGGGCACCGAACCGAACCGGGTCATGCCGCGCAGCCGCACGGCGAACTCCACGGCGACGTCCTGGCCGTACAGCTGGAGGTCGTCACGGTCCAGCGCGTACGCCTCGACCCGGCGCTCGACCCCGTCGAAGGTCGGGTTGCTCCCGACCGACACCGCCGCGGGCAGCCGGCTGCCGTCGGCGAGCACCAGCCACCCCGCGTACACGCCGTCAGCCGGCACCGCGGCGTGCTCGGTCGTGCGCAGGTTGGCCGTCGGGTAGCCGAGCGACCGCCCGCGGTGGTCGCCGTGCACGACCTCGCCCTCGACCCGGTGGGGGCGACCGAGGACCGCCGCAGCCTCGCCGACGTCGCCCTCCATGACGCACTGCCGCACGTAGGTCGACGACCAAGTCACCTCGCCGTCACCCACGAGCTCGACGACCTCGACGTCGAAGCCGAGGTCCGCACCCATGGCGCGCAGCGTCTCGACCGTGCCGACCGCCCGGTGGCCGAACCGGAAGCTCGCCCCCACGACGACGACCGCCGCGTGCAGCCTGCCGACCAGCACCTCGCCGACGAACTCCTCCGGGGACAGCCGCGAGAAGGCGGTCGTGAACGGCAGGACGCACACGGCGTCGGCGCCGGCTGCCCCGAGCAGCTGCGCCCGGTGCCCCACCGTCGACAGCAGGGCGGGGTGGGTGCCCGGGCGGACCACCTCCGAGGGGTGCGGGTCGAACGTGACGACGACGGTCGGCACGCCGAGGGCCCGGGCCCGTGAGACGGCCCGGCCCAGGATCTGCCGGTGGCCGCGGTGGACGCCGTCGAACACCCCAATGCTCACGACGGCCCGGCCGAGGTCGGTGGGGACCTCGTCCAGGCCGTACCAGACGGCGGGGCCGTGGTGATCGTTCACGGCGCCATCCTGCCGGATCGGGACGGGCACCCGCCGACCCACGGGTCAG
Organism: Actinomycetes bacterium; assembly: GCA_025455945.1. Lineage (GTDB taxonomy): Bacteria > Actinomycetota > Actinomycetes > Prado026 > Prado026 > Prado026. Next base: position 725 of record JALOLN010000075.1, on the reverse strand, counting down.
GCGAAGACGACCAGCGGACGCAGCACCGGCCCGCGCGCCACCATGAGGGCCAGCACCGCGCCGTCGGGGCCGAAGACCCCGCAGGGGCCGGTGGGTTCGCCCTCGGGCAGCGGGAGGGGACGGCCGTGCCGGACGCCGGCGGCCTGCTCCTCCCCCACGTCGACCCTGGGGAACGCCGCGTCGACGGCGGCGGCGAGCGGCAGCACGTCGAGGGCGCCGGCGAGCTGCTCGAGGGTGCGCGCGGAGCCGATGGCGAACGGCCCCACCCGGGTCCGCCGCAGCGCGGTGAGGTGGCCCCCCACGCCCAGGCCGGCACCCAGGTCACGGGCCAGCGCGCGGACATAGGTGCCGCTCGAGCAGACCACCCGGACGTCGACGTCCAGCAGGTCCGGCTCGGGACGGCGCAGCCGGCGCACCTCGAAGGCGGTCACGCGCACCGGCCGGGCGCTGAGGGCGACCTCTTCTCCGGCCCGCACCCGGGCGTACGCGCGACGTCCCTCCACCTTGACCGCGGAGACCGCGGAGGGCACCTGGAGCAGGTCCCCGGTCAGCGCGGCCACACCGGTGCGGACGTCGTCCGCCTCGACCGCCGCCGCCGACCGTCGCTCGAGCACGTCGCCGTCGAGGTCGTCGGTGAGGGTCGTCGCCCCGAGGCGGATCGTCGCCTCGTACTCCTTCTCGGTGAGGGCCAGGTGGCCCAGCAGCCGGGTCGCCCGGCCGAGCCC